>CAZHBL010000008.1:0-28035 GCA_964530105.1 uncultured Pirellulales bacterium
CTGATGTTGCTGCCTTGATTTTTAACGGCCTCTGCGGGATTTTTATCGGTTCTATCCATATTTGAAATAGCTATTCAGTTTTGTCTCATTCGTGCAATTTATAGTAAAACAATCCACTTTTCTTATACTTCTATCGGATATTTCTTTGTGCGTATTTGGCAAAAAGCAGTAGTTATATCTGAAATGAACCAGAACTCCTGTCAAACCATATGTTGAGCGAAATTAAATGGATTGCTATTCCTGAAAGAGCTTGGAGAGCAAAAACCGACTAAAATTTTTTAAAAAAATATAAAAAAAGTTGACATTGATTAAAATGTATTTTACATTTTGCAAAATACAAATTATATTTTTGACTATTCAAGAGGGTTTAATTGTCTATGGTTTGGCATAAATTAATGAGTTTAGCCACGTGTAAATGCTCCAGACCAAAACCGGTTTATCAAAATCCAGAACCGAATATTGACTGTTCCCAAATATGATGTTGTTGATTTCGAATACAGATTTTTTGTTTCGATCGATTATCAATGGGAGATGACAAATTAAGCGTTGATTTGAAGAGAATAGTAGTATCGATGCAACCGGAACTTAATAACGAAACATTACAGATACCTGCCAAGCTTTATCGAATTGGTGAGCTTGTCGACTACACTCCCTTTTCAAGACAGACAATTCATAACTACACGATAATGGGTCTTATTCGCGAAGTAAAATGGACCGAGGGTGGACATCGACTATACGATGAATCCGTATTTGAGAGATTGTCAGAAATCATCCGGCTTAGAAAAACAAAAACTCTTTCGGAAATAAGAGAAACTCTAAGCATAAAAGATAGAAGGGATTCACAAATCAGGAAAACAACTGAAATAAGGAAGGACTGAGCATGAATCTGATGTCACTAATAACGGATAATATCACCGAAATACTGATTAAGATAGTCATGTTCACACAAACTCGCCAAAAAATCCTTATCCAGAATATAATCAATGTCAAAACTCCCGGATTTGTGCCTAAAGAGCTGGAGGTGAATGAGTTTTCCGATGTGCTTAACAACGCTATCGACGAACACGTTCGAAATCGGCGACTTGTCCTGCACGACACTGAAAATATCAAATTCGGTGCCAGCGGCAGTATAGAAGTAAAACCAATTGTCGATGAACACGGTATAGAACTTCTTGAAGAAAATCGAGATGAATATATTATACGACAAATACGCAAGCTTTGGGAAAATTCTCTAAACCAGAAGCTTGCAGCGGAGTTGCTCAGGCAAAAGCAAGGGACTATTCCGGTCGATCGTTGACCATCGACTATTACGTTCAAAGCGATTTAAAATAACGGGGTAACCAAACACTGTTTTGTAACAAATGATTGAAGATTGAGGTTTTTAAGAAAGTTGTTGATCGGTTCTTCTTAAGTTATCGGCCGAAAGATCGATAAAAAATGGAGATGGGTGCTATGTTTGTCTGTACAGGACGAGAGCCGTCAAAGCAAAGGAAGGCTATGTTGTTTATTTAATGGAAGTGACCAAGGCTCCGCAAAATCTGTTGGAATCATAGAACCTGGATTACCGCAAAGCGGGATCCTTTTCATGGAGGAAAACTGTGAAAACCGAGCAAAAACTCAGTATCGAACAAATATGGGAGCAGTTCCATAAAACCCGCGACGAACATTCCCGAAACTTACTTATGGAACACTACAGGACCCTGGTAAGATATTGCGCTGAGCGTCTTCACAGCAAATTACCCGATAAGGTTGAACTCGACGACTTGATAAGTGCCGGCATTTTCGGATTGATGGATGCCATTGATAAGTTCGATCCTTCTATAGGTGTCAAATTTGAGACATATTGCTCGCCCCGGATACGCGGTTCCATTCTTGATGAGCTTCGGAGCATGGACTGGGTCCCGCGATTAGTCCGCGCCCGGGCCCACCAGTTGGGAAAGGCCACACATTCGCTCGAAACGCATCTTGGCCGTAAGCCCACCGAAAAGGAAATTGCCGAAGAGCTGGATATGGATATGGAGGATTTTACCAGGCTCCAGCGGGATGCGAACGCGGCCAGTCTTGTTTCGCTGAGCACCAAATATACCGACGGCGACGGCGAAAAGGATATTCGCGAAATCGACATCATTAAAGATGAGCGGAGCAAGAATCCCGTGATAGAGGCTCAAAAGCGAGACCTTAAAAGCCTTCTCACAAAGGGATTGACACGTGCGGAAAGGCTGATTGTCGTGCTGTATTACTACGAAGAGATGACAATGAAGGAAATCGGAGCAACGCTTGACCTGTCCGAATCCCGCGTCTCTCAAATGCACTCCTCCATCATCGCACGTCTTAAGGCCCAGATGAACACCCGAAAAAAGGAATTCTCCGTAGGCAAACCGTAACCAAAAAATTGGCAACTCACAATCTGATCTACTACATTATTCTTTTGATATTCTATTGCTTCAGGCGGCTATTGAGATCACAGAGTGTTTGGGCCGGCCCTCATGGGTTCGAAAGCTCAAAACTTGGCACGAAATGTAGCATAGACTTTTGCGCTAAAAACTTTCTATAAGCCCTATAAGTGAAAAACAGACTCATAACTGGCGAACTTTGGCTAACGCTATGAAGGGCTATACTGTCAGTAGCCTGCGGCGGAGGCATGGGGGTTGCGGCGGGTGTCGGCTACGCCGATGTAGTGGTTGGGGGCCTTGATGAAGATGGTGTGGGCATCGCCCTGGGGGCGGGGTTCTTTGCGGACTACTGTGTGGCCCAGGGCGGTTAGGGCCTTGACCATGTCAGGATAGAGTTCCGGGGTTTCGAAATAGATCTGGTCCGGGACCCACTGGTGGGAGAAACGGGGGAAAGCCACTGCCTGTTCAATGGGCATGTTGAAGTCGAAAACGTTGATGATGAGGCTCAGAATCGTGTTGGGGATGCCCCGGCTGCCGGGGCTGCCCGTGATGAGTCTGACACGGCCGTTCTCGGCAACGATGGTGGGGGTTTGGGAGCTGAGCGGTCGCTTGCCCGGGGCGATGGAGTTGGGGTTGAGATCGTTGGTGTCTTTCGGATATCTTTTACTGAGAAAGAGGTTGAAGCCGAACATGTTGTTGTTGAGTAAGAACCCCATGTCCTTGACCACGATACGTGAGCCCCAGAGGCGTTCGAGTGTGTAGGTGTTGGCTACGGCCATACCTTTGGCGTCGATGATGGAAAAGTGGGTGGTGCTCGCGCCTTTAGGTGTATCGGAGATGTCCGGGCCAAGGTCTTTGCTGCGTGTGGCCCGGGCCAGGTCAATGGTCTTGGCGAGTTGTCGGCCGTATTTTGGGCTTATCAGCTTATCAGGGATTGATACAAAGGCCGGGTCTCCGAGATAGCAGACCCGGTCGTAGTTGGCGCGGCGCATGGTTTCTGCCATGACATGCAAGGTGGTGGCTGACCAGCGTCCCCAGGCGGTCAGGTCGAAGGTGTCGATTATGTTCAATTCCTCCAACAGGGTGGTGCCGCCGCCGCTGTGGGCCGGTGGCACATACACGTCGTACCGGCCGCGATAACGCGTGGTCAGGGGCTTACATTCGATGGCCCGGTAATCTGCCAGATCCCTGGCTGTGATTAAGCTGTGGCTGTCCCGGGCCATTTCTGCCAGAATGCCGGCAGCGATAGGACCGGTGTAGAAGGCGTCCGGGCCCTGCTCTGCGAGCAAATGCAGTGTCTTGGCGAGGTCCGGCTGAACGAGCCGGTCGCCCGGTACCCATAGGCCGCCGCCCGGCTTTCCAAAGACCCGCTTGAACTCTGTCTTGTCTGCGGTATCGGCATCCGCGAGGTAGGTGTTCAGGAGTTCGGTCAGGCTGGGGTTGATCGGGAATTCCTCACGCGCCAGTTGGATGGCAGGCTGGAGCAATTGTGACCAGGGCAACGTACCGAATCGCCGGTGCGCCGCCGCGAGACCGCGGACCGTCCCTGGAACGGCCACGGCCTTATGGCTGTACTGGGTATCCTTCCCGGTAAACATAGTAGGCGTTGCTGCAGCTGGTGCGGCCTCACGGTAGATGAAGGCGACCGGGTCACCCTGGCCGGGAGCGGGATGGACGAGCATGAAACCGCCGCCGCCGATGTTTCCGGCCGCGGGAAAAGTCACAGCCAATGCAAAAGCCGTTGCCACAGCAGCGTCCACTGCATTGCCGCCTCGCCTCAGGACCGAGACCCCCACATCCGAAGCGGGTGTGGACACGCATACCGCAACACCGTGACTGCATTCAATCGAGTTACCCGAATATTCTCCGGGAGGGATGAGTTGAGCGGGTTTGGTTTGAGCGCTAATAATCAGCTCCTTTCGCGATTGTGCCGGCGGTCGGCACATCCTGCTGTTTCATGCTGTGTTCAACCTGGCGAAAAAGCTTTCCAAAAAACAACAGGTACACTCCCTGGAAAATCGCCGCGAGATAGAATGGCGTCACGAACCATCCCGCTCCAATAAGACTTCCGGCCACAGTTGGTCCGATGGACTGCGGTAGCCGTCCAGAAAACGTATTAAGGCTGGATGCCAGTCCGCGCCGTTTGTCGTGTACTGCGCTAATCACCAGCGCTTGGCGCACGCCAATTGTTCCGGAAACGAGCGATGAACGCACAACGTGCAGCAACGCCGCCAGCGCATACACCGGCATGATTGGGAGAAGCACCAAAAGCACCACTCCACTCCCGCGCGCCCACACAAAAACGTTGACCAGGCCGGCGCGCCGCGCCAGTCCACCGCTGAATACTGCGAGCACCGCAACAGCAATGAATGTCGCCGCCATCACGGGCGCGATCAGAACGGGACCGACACCGAAGCGCTGCTCAAACCAGTAGGACATCAACGGACCCGTAAGTCCAACAGCGAATCCGTTGAGGATGTTGAGCGCCATCAATCGCCGCAGAAATTGATTCTCGCGCCCGCGGATTTCTTTCGGCGGTTGGGAAGGCTCTCCGTTATCTTTCGGCGCCGGCGCCTGGCCTTGACTTGGAATGCGCCAAAGAATAAACACGTTGGCGGCATTGCCAAGAACCACAATGAGAAAGAGTGGACGGTAACTCCCCGCCGGGCCGAGGGTCGTAGTCCACAATGCGGGCAACATGGCCGTCAGCGCGCCTATTGCCATCCCGATAAAGCCAATCGCGGATTTCAGACTGAATACAAAACCGCGAGCGACCGGTTCGACGGTTTCCGCCAGCCACGCATCTTCCGCCGGAGCGAACGGTCCAGCCGCGCCGTTTGCGCCGCGGCCAAAACCCGCGAGAACTATTGCCGCCGTGAGCAGCGCCGTGTTGCTGGTGGAAAATGCCACGAGGCCGCAGACACAACAAATAGCTTCATAGGCCAGCAAAAACTGCTTGCGTCCGAAGCGGTCGGTCACGAACCCGATTACCAGGCCGAAGGCCGCACTCGCGATTCCTGCGCCGCCCAACACGCCGCCAATGGCCGCTCCAGACCAGTGCAGTGCGCTCAGGTAGAGCGCCAGGTCCACCACCAGGACACCTTGAGCAATGCTCCGCCAGAACCGGGCAGTCAGTATGCGGCGTGCTGTCGGAGAAAGTGAAGCCGGCGTTGTTTGCAGGGCGGTCATTCACGCCACCTCGTACAGATCTGTCCAAGAGGCAATCCGGTCTACATCGTGACGCAGGGCTTCCGCATCTGTGGAAAACAGTTCAATATAGAGCGGAGCGCGATGCCCGTTCCGGGCCAGTCCCACAGGTTGGCCAGGTGGGATACGGATCTCATGATAGAGATAGGTGGGCAGTTGTGTGACACGGTCGAGGTGCCGAATCGCACGCAAACGCCCGGTTTTGGCTGAAAACGGTGTGACCACTGCGGCGGAATCCTGACGCATGGGGTGCAGGTCCGGGATCTGTCCCACGAGGATCTGGTACAAGGCGTGGATCTCATCCAGACCGTAAGCCAAGTTCAGGATGTGGGGCCGGTTGCCGCCGGGGCGGGCTGCGATCTCGCCCAGACGCAAACCAATGAATTCAACGTGGGCCGCGCTGGTGGTCATGTCCAGGGCCTGGACACCGGCGACGGCCAATCGCCTGAGTATTTCCTGGTCCGGTTCACTGACACGAGACGGCACGAGACGGGCAAAGTGGTGAAAGTCGTCAAGGCCCGTGTCCCTGCCCGTGAGCACATCCACCACAGGGGTGGTGGTCACATGGCCCGCCTGATCAATCAGGCAGTCTATGGATGTATTGGCCCCGGTCAGGTATTCCGCTAAAACCATGGTTAACTTTGTGCCCTTTTTGCCGAGTTTTTCGTAGTACTGGGGCACTTCGTTGAGTATCGCCCGGTAGTTGGCCGCGAGCATATAAGGGTCCGTGTTGTACGTGCACCACATACTCGCAGCCACATTGGCCGGCTGCAGGATGACGGGGTAGCCCAATTGATTGGCGAAATCAATCAGTTCTGACTCAGACGTCACCACATGGAAATGGGCCGCAGCATCTGGCCCGATGCGATCGAGAAAACGCCGGCGCATAACGTTCTTGTCCAGACAGGTCCGGGCTGATGCCGGCGAGATATAAGGGATACCCAGAGTAGCGGCCACATAAGCGGTCTGAGCCACGTAATACTCGCCCACATTGAACAGGCAAGCAATCGGCCGGCGGGTCTGGATGCTCCTGACTGCGCCAATAAGTTCAGCCGGAGGTTTGGAGAAATCGAATCGCTCGACCAGCGCAAAGCCGGACACATCCGCAAGCGGGTGTTTGCAGTTCGTGTCCACAAGCACCGCCAATGGCAGACCCCGTTTCTGAAGGCTCTCAAACTCGCCCCGACGTACCATACCCATAAATAAAACAATCCCTGATTGCACTATGGCACTCCTTAATTAACTCTTGACCAGGGTCACGTGAGTGACTGAACAAAACTTGCCAGGTGGGTCAGACCCAGTTCAATCTCTTGGGCGGGTATGGCGTAAGATATACGGACATGGCGGTCGGAGCCAAAGGCCGAACCCGGCACCACTGCGATGCGCGCATGCTCCAGGAGCATTCCTGCCAGGCGATCCACGTTTTCCACACGTTGACCATGAAAGGACCGGTTCAACAGACCACCAACATCCGGATAGATGTAAAAGGCCCCTGTCGGTACCACAAATGATAGATAAGGAATCTTTTGGATGAGTTCTAACGCAATAGCACGCTGGGTCTGCAACTGGGCCAGTACCTCTGAGACAAAAGCATCGTTTTCCGGCTGTAAAGCGACCAGGGCCGCGTATTGGACCAGGCTGCACGCATTGGATGCGGTATGGCTCTGGAGATTGGACATGGCCTTGAGAATCGGCTGGGGTGCTGCGACCATACCCGCTCTCCAGCCCGCGATGCAACAGGTCTTTGACAGCGACCCAATGAGAATCGTGTTGGCTTTCATCTCCGGCACGAGCTTCACGATATTGCCATGAGCCGCAGGGGTATAGACCAGGGACTCGTAACACTCATCGAAGAGACAGACCATATCGTGCTTCAAAACCAGGCGGGCAATCTTTTTAAGCACGCCATCTGGATAGATAACGCCCGTGGGATTGTGCGGCGTATTGAGGATGATGCCTCGTGTTTGGGGGCCGATCAAACGGGCCAGCTCGTCCACGTTGATCTGGAAATCATTATGTACGGTCTCCAGGAAGACCGGCGCGGCCCCCGCCAGGCGGACCTGTTCCGGAAATGTCACCCAATAGGGCGCAGGTATGATGACCTCGTCACCCGGCTGAAAAGACACAAAGCAGGCATTGAACAGGGCCTGTTTGGCACCCGCTGTAAAACCTACTTCGTCCGGGGTGTAGGTGACACCCGTCTTTTGTGTGACTTTTCGGGCAATCCGCTCACGCAGGGGGCCGATGCCCAGAGTATCTGTATACTGCGTACGACCGGCTTCAATAGCCTCTCGTACGGCGTCCTTGATACTGGTACTCGTATCCTGATCCAGCTCACCCGCAGCGAAGTTCACTACATTGATTCCCTCGCTGCGCATCTTGCGTGCGAGGTTACGCATACCTGATGTTTTTGAGCCGGAAAAATTCTTCATTCGTTCAGCTAACATGGTGGATTTCCTTCAAACGAGTTTTAAACAGCCTTTTTATTCCTTTCATAGACCGATGTCAAGCCTGTTTGCGGCTTCGAGGTGGTCACGATATGGGGTGTTTTTTCTTCTCTGGCCCGATGCCCAGCAGGGCCTCCAGTTCCTGAACCTTCTGTGCCCCAACTATGGAAGCGACCTCCGTGACCTTGGCGATCTCCTTTTCGATAACACCACTGCAAGGGGCCTGAGATAGCACGCCGTACACATGGTCCATGGCAGCATAGGCCGCTCGCAACCCGTGATTGGCAAAGATGAAGTGAGAGATACCGGCATCGAAGAACGCTTGCTTGTCCGTTTCAGGCATGCGTGTGGGTGCAATAAAAATGGGGGTTCGGCGCTGCCATTGCCGTCCGAAGGTCAGGACTTCGTTGCCCGTGGCATCCAGGGACTGGATAAAGACGGCATCGGCCCCGGCATCTGCATAGGCTGTGGCACGACGCAGAGCCTCTTTCACACCCATGCCTGCGACCAGCGCCTCAGTGCGTGCAATGATTTTGGTGGCTCGACCGCTTGCCTTGACTGCTTCCAGGGCCGCACGAACCCGGGCCACATGCTCCTCAATGGTCACCAGGACACGGTCATAGCCCCCGTACAGACTGCACCGTTTGGACAGGGGATTATCTTCAATACAGAGTGCCGCTGCCTCGGCCTGGGCCATAGCCTCAACTACGGAATACACCTTAATGGCATCACCATACCCCGAATCAAGATCCACTACAATAGGCAGGGGCGTAGACCTGTGTACAACACGGACAATAGCCAACATCTCATCCACCCCAATAATCCCCACATCAGGCAGACCGGCCGACGCAGAACAGCAAAAGCTGCTCACCCACAGAAAATCAAAGTGCCACTTGGCTGCGATCAGGGCGGATAAGCCATCATGTACACCTGTGCCTACCTGAGAGCTGCCATTAAACAGGGTCTTTACATCCTTGGTGCCATCAACGTGTCTTTGCCCTTTTGAATCAATCTTGGTCATTTCATGGTTCCTTTAATACGTCATGGTTGAGTTATTGAATATCAGATCTAACGTTATTTCAGTCGTTAATCTCATATTCACTGTTACAAAAACAGCAATTCTAAATAATAAAATATTAGAATTTGATGAGAATGACATCAGGTTGTGTTATTTTTTTCGGTTCAACTGCAAAAAAGTTGGTTGTCTTATCATGCTGCGAATGCCTGTTTCTTCGAGAAAAAAGCTCTTGACAGCATACACACAAAAAAGCCATAATCCGGCGGATTTACTATTTATGAACGATATAGAACGACTCGCGAAAGAACACAATGACCTTACCCGGCGGTACTTCCTGAAGCTCGGAGCGGCGGGAATCGCCGGGGTGAGCATTTCTACCCTCCGGGCCGGCGAGCTTGATACCAAATCCGACGCCCTGCTCGCTGAAGCCATCTCGAAGCTGGAGTACCTGACGCGGGAAGAGAATTTCATCAATTTCGGCCGGGGCAACCCGCCGCCGCATACACTGCCGCCCGAAAAACTCCGCGAGGTGGGCCTGGTGCCGGAGACATGGCAATTGGAAGTCCTGCCGGACCCGGAAAGCAACGCCGAAGTCAAGCGGCCATTATCCAAAGCCGCCGGCACGGCACTCGATTGGGCCGGGCTGATGAAACTGGCCGAGACGAAAGCCGAGCGTTTTATGTTCGTAATGTCCTGCACGAACGGCAAAACGCCGTGCGGTATGGGTTTGTGGGAAGGCGTGCCGCTCAGAGACGTCGTCTGGCTGGCTAAGCCGAAGGCCAATGTCCGGCGTGTTTTTTATTACGGCTACCACAACGACGACCCGAAGCAGATGTTCCGCAGTTCCCTGCCCATCGGCCGGGTGCTCGAAGACCCGCCGGGCGAGAATCCCGTCATCCTCTGCTACAAGCTCAACGGCCGACCGCTGACGCCGAAACGCGGCGGGCCGGTCCGCATGATTGTACCCGACGCCTACGGCAACAAATCCGTCAAGTGGCTCCAGCACATCATCCTGACCAATAATCCGCAGGCGAACGATACCTACGCCACGTGGAACAACGACACCGTCAGTCATATCAAAACCTGCGCCCGTTTCATCCATACGCCGGAGAAAGTAAAAGTCGGCCAAGCCGTGCCGATAACGGGCCTCGCACAGGTAGGTATGTCCGGCCTGAGCAAAGTCCAGTACTGGCTCACCCCGACAAACCAGCCGCTACCTTCAGAAGATCCTTATTTCGAAAAAGCCCAATGGCAGGATGCAGACATTCTGCCGCCACCGGAGCACTGGGGAGGTGGACTTGATGATGGCAAACCCCTTGGGGGCAAGTTACCATCGATTCCGCGCCAGTTCGACACCGCAGGCAAACTCCTCCGCTGGCCGCTGCCCAACACAATAGTCCACTGGGCGGCCGTTTTGAAGCCCCCGCGCCCGCTTGCTCCTCAGGGGGGCAAATACGACCTTCGCTGCCGGACAATAGATGCCAACGGCACAGCCCAGCCCATGCCCCGCCCCTTCCCAAAATCCGGCCACAACGCCATTCAGAAAGTGCAAATCGTCGTTGAAAAGTAGCCACTCCCTTAAGAAAAGGAGCAGGAAAATGGTCAGTGAGATGGTGGAAAGTATGTTTTGCAGCAGTCCGACCAGCCCTATTTATCCCACTCTTGGATTGCGCTTTTCAAATACCCACCATTTTCAAAGGAAACTTATCCGGGATATTATAAGACAACAAAAGACAAAAAGAAATCGGCATAAAGTTTTCATCGCATAAGCGAAACAAGTCCGAATATTTGAATTCTAAATCCGAAACATTTTCAAGGTTTCGCGTTGATGGGGCATGTCACCGATTTATCGGCAATCTGGCCATTCTCGATTTTGACCTTCAATTCAACCCGATTGTTGTTTTCGTCAATCTCGGAAATACTATTCTCGTAGTCCAAAAAAACGCTAAAATCGTATTGGCCATCGGGTAAGTGAAAACCAAACGTACGTTCGCCCCAATTCTTACCGGGCTCAATAGGTCCGGCATTATACCAGCCTCCCTGTACATTCCCCCCCTCATCCAGATTATTGGCTGGATCACCCCGATAAAACCTTAATTTAAATCTTGGGATAGCGATATTGCTTCTATTCTGTATATCAACCACAAGATCACAAGTCTCTCGATTCTTGTCTAAGCGAATATCAAAAGCTGCAGGCTTGATATCAACTCCCGAAACTTTTCCTGCTGCTGTTTCTCTCTCTTTTGCAGTCGATTTAGCCTCTGCCTGAGGAGCTTGTTTATTGAATGTGTCAGTTTCAACCGATTTCTTCGGTTGTCTGTCTGGAATCACTACAGAAGCCTTATTGTTTGTCTCATCCGACTCGTCCACCTGGTTATCTGGATCGATCACTATGGTGATAACAGCTTCGTCGGAACTTAATTCCAGACGAGGATCGTACTCTCCCCAGTTTCCTCCTGGCATAATCGGGCCGGCATTATGCCGTGAAAGAAGTCGTCCCCCTTTGTCAGGATCTCCAGCATAGAAATAAACTCCGAATTGTGGACTCGGCAATGATCCTATATTGTAAATTCTGATCGACGCTTGAAAGCGACCATCAGGTTGTTTGGTTACTACTAAATCTTTGTCCTCGATAGCAATATCTGCTTTCGAGGATTCGGATTTATACTTGGGATATGCATCGGAGACATGTAAGGCCCTGAAACAACGCTTATCGTTCCATTCCTCCTTCAGGTTGTTCCAGCTTGGCGCAGACCAGGCTTTGACAAACAGCTTGTCACCCACAAATGGGCCGGTGCCGATAGAATTGTCAACGCGTACCCAGCGATTGTTGAGGAAAACCTCATTATACGTATGGTTCGCGCCGCCATTGCCTGGTCCCCAATCAAAGCCATTAGCCATTG
This sequence comes from uncultured Pirellulales bacterium, assembly GCA_964530105.1. Lineage (GTDB taxonomy): Bacteria > Planctomycetota > Phycisphaerae > Sedimentisphaerales > Anaerobacaceae > JAFGPJ01. The sequence continues at coordinate 11,969 of CAZHBL010000008.1, forward strand.
ACCGCATACGGAGCTGGCCGGCCAGAGGCTCGGGGTCCTCGGAGTAACGAGTCATCAGCGGCAACGTTTGGATAAGCCTTGTCGGAAGCCCTGCCGCGCGGAACATCGCGCCTCTCAAGATCGCTAACGAGCTGCACGTTCCATGCACTTTGTTTTTGAACATCGAGTCGCCCAGGAAATTGGTCTCAAGAAATTGTTTATCTTGTGCCGGACTTCCAAGCGACTGATGCCAAACAATCTTGCCGTCGATAATGTAGAGATACTCCCAGTGTGGCATTTCCCTCACAAGAGAGGTTTCGCTATTCATCCATTGCAACATTTTCTCGATGGCTTCAACGTCCGTCGCAGCGCCTCGAACGATGTCCCCAACTTTCTCTGTCATCTCAGGTGAAAAGTTCATCGAGGCCGTCGGCTGGATGTATTCTCTTAGCTCTTTATCAAGATTCTTTTTCGGAAACGGCTGAGCATACACATGAGCGGTAGCGAAAGGAAATATGAGGACTTCCACGACTCTTGCATCATCAAGCGTTGCCTTCTTTTCAACTGGGCGTGCGTCCTGGTACAAATCGTTGATCATTTCCAGGCTCGATGGGGGCCTGATTTCGCAGATCGCACGTATCGAGTAGGTATATTCCCTTCGCTCCTGCCAATCGCCATCCGGCTTACCATCCTCGTCGCTATCGTTCTTGGTGGGATCTGTGCGATACTTGCAGTATTCATCGTAGTCGGAAAGGCCGTCGCCGTCAGTGTCAGAAGACTGGGGATTTGTGCCTAATTCTGCTTCCAATCCGTTCTCTAAGCCGTCTTCATCCGAATCCAAGACGGCTGGAGTATCATCGCCAGACTGTTTCTGTGCTCTTGCCATCGGCAATAATAACATACCAAAAATAAGTACCGTCATTAGTCCGAGGATTCCGAGTTTTGTACTTTTGGGTATAGGTCGATTGAACATGTGTCTAATCCTCCTATGTAAGGCCTTTTTTGATTCTACAGCGCCAATAAGGCGCAGACTCAGATTCGTCTTTAAGAACGCCATCTCCGCGATATCAATCAGGGTATTGCTATATTCCTTTTTGCCAGTCTCAAGGGTGACGAGGACCATCTCATTGATGGCCTGCTCGCGAATCCTGCGGACCACGACGTTCACCAGCCAGACAAGCGGATTATAGAAATAGATAATCTGTAAAATCGTCTGGACGAAATTGATCCATAACCGGGATTTCCCATATACACTTCACTGAGACACTCCTACAAGCTTTAAGTCTTATAATAAAGTTATTTCACCTTAATTTCAAGAATATTCTGGTCAAACTTAGGGCTTTTTTGAAAAAGAGTTTTGGGGGTAATGTTGAAAACAATACCCCGAATTTTCTGAAAAAAAGAGGGATAAAGCAAGAATACAGAACACAGGAGACAGGAGTCAGAATAAAAAATCTGCGTTTATCTGCGTTAGTCTGCGGTTAGAATTAGTCGTTAGTATATAGTCGTTGGTCGTTAGTCTAAATACCAAATACCATTAACCATTCACTGTTTCTTTATTTCTTCGTGGTTCTTCGTGTCCCATTCGACTCCGCTCGGGGCATGTTTACTATTGATTATTGATTATTGCTGGAATTTCGTTTGAAAAGCTTGATTCCTGGCCGGATTTGGGCTATAATCATTTAAGAAAGGAGCTATTGTTATGAAGCTCAGTGAACGGATCAAGCCGATAAGCTATTTGAAGGCCCATACGGCCAGAATCATAAACGAGTTGAGCGCACGTCGCGGGACTATGGTTATCACGCAAAACGGCCAAGCAAGGGCTGTAGTTCAGGACATTGATACCTACGAGCAAACGCAGGAGAGCCTCGCCATGCTCAAACTGTTAGCACAAAGCCAGAGCAGCGCCGAGGCCGGCAAGCACAAGCCGCTTAAAAAGGCGTTCGCAGACCTTAAAGCTCGGACGAAGAACCTGCCATGAAGCATCAGGTATTAGTGGTAGCGGAGGCCGAAGAGGATATTTTCGATATCTACAAATATGTCCTGAGAGCCGACGGGCGTAGCCGGGCGGACCATCTGCTGGTTAAACTCCAGGAAACATGCCAAAGCCTGGCTGAGACACCAAATCGAGGCCATATCCCGCCTGAACTTGAGCGCGTCGATGTACACGGCTACAAGGAAATCCATTTCAAGCCTTACAGGATTATCTATCAGATCGTGGGCAGGAAGGTTTTCATCCATTGCGTTCTGGATGGGCGACGGTCCTTGCAGGAAGTCCTCGAACGCCGCCTGCTCCGTTAGCGGAATTGGTGCGATTCATCTCCTTATTTCTCGGTGCCCTCTGTGGCCAGAAAAATCTGCGTCTTAGGCCAATGCCTGCTTTATTCGTTCCGGGGTCATTGGTAGCTGGAACAATCGGGCGCCTATTGCATCGTGGATAGCGTTGGCGATTACGGCCCCCATGTTGATAATGGCCGGCTCGCCGCCGCCGCGTGCGGGCTGGTCGCTTGCTTCGACCAGAACCGTTTCGATCTTCGGTACCCAGGAGAACCGGGGCAGCTCGTACGTGTCGAAATTCATATCGAGGATCCGGCCGCCCTCGAAGTGGACTTCCTCGGTCAGGGCGTATCCCATTCCCATGGTGATGCAGCCTTCGACCTGTATCGTCGCACCTTCGGGATTGACCACCAGTCCCATGTCCTGGGCGCAGACGACGCGTTTGACCTGGACGTGGCCGGTTTGTTTATCGACCTCGACCTGGGCAATCAGAGCTACCGGCACACGCACGTCGATGCCGCATGAGATGCCGATTCCCCTGCCGCTGGGCGTCTTTGCGGGCGTATAGCCGAATTTTTCCGCCGCGGCTTTGAGAACGCCCTGCATCTTCTGATTGGTCAGGTTCTTGAGGCGAAATTCCAGTGGGTCCATCTTGGCTTTGGAGGCCATGATGTCGATGTGCGATTCTCTGGCGAAGCTGTTGGTGTTGTTGTCGGGTGCGCGCCAGGGGCCCGTGCCGAAAAGGTGCATATTCGAGCCGTCGGCCAGCCTTCGATACAGAGTGGTGCGATGATTCGGCACATCGTAGAAAACATCGGCGCCACGTGAACCCATGCCGTAGATGTGATAATCCCAAAGAACCATCTTGCTTGAGTCATCCAGGCCGGATTTTATCTTGACGACAGCCGCGGGCCTGAACGTATCGTAGAAGAACTCGTCGGCCCGGCTCCAGGCGACATGGACGGGCTTGCCGGAGATTTTTGCCAGCCGGGCGGCCTGGATCGCCTGGCCGTTGCTGGACTTGCCGCCGAATCCGCCCCCGACAAAAGGAGTAATAACGCGAATATTCTCGGCGGCCATTTGCACCGCACCAGTTAGCTGCCGCTGGAGGCCGAAAGGCGATTGGGTCGACGCCCAGACCGTCAGCTTGCCGCCTTCGATATGCGCCAGGGCGGTGTGGGGCTCCATCGGGGCGTGAGAAACGTAGCTGTTCAGATACGTCTGTTCGGTAACATCCTTTGCGAGCTTCTCACCACGGCTGACATCCCCGGCCTGGTTGCCGGCCTCGCCTGCTCCGGCGTGTTCGAGGAAGTAATCGAAGACGCTCTTGTCGTCAAAAGGCGCTTCTGGAATGTCGTACTCGGCTTTGATTAGCTCCAAGGCTTCCTGCGCCTTGTCGGGCCTTTCATGCAGCACGGCAATCAAATCGTCATCCCGGATGACCCGGGCGCCCTGGATTTTTTCAGCCGCCGAGGTGTCAATGCTTTTGAGTTTGGCACCGTGAGAAGGAGGCTGCAAAATCTGCGCATAAACCATGCCTGGCACCCGGATATCACCGGAATACTGGGCCTTGCCCGTGACTTTTTCTACGGCATCCATACGGTCATGAGATTTGCCGATGACTTTGAGCTGCGAGACTTCTTTCAGCGGAGCGTTCTGTTGAAGCCGTCTTGTAATCTTTTTGCCTTTGGCCAATTCGGCGTAAGTGACTTTCTTCTGAGGCTGGGTTTTATCAAACACTGCTCCGTTTTCGACGTCCAGCCTTTCTTTCGGTACATTGAGCTGCTCGGCGGCCAGCTCGATAAGGACCGTTCTGGCCTCGGCGCCGGCGGCTCTGAGGACCGGCCCAAAGTACGGCGTGCTCATCGAGCCCCATGTCCCGGCGTCCCACGGACAGCGGTCCGTGTCACCCATGACCATGTCAATGGATTCGACGGATACGTCAAGCTCGTCGGCCAGCATCTGCGCCAGCGACGTGACAACGCCCTGGCCCATTTCGATCTTGCCGGTGAAGCACGTGACTCTGCCGTCCTCGCTGATAAGAAGATAGGCGTTGAAGTCGGGACGTTCGCCGCCGCCCCGTCGTCCCTGCGCCGGCAACATCTCGCCCATCGTAAAGAGAATGATGATTCCGCCGCCGATGGTTTGCAAAAATTCACGCCGATTGAGCGGCGGCAGAATATCGTTACAGCCATACTCGATAATTTGATATTCGTACTCGTTCATCTTTACATGGCTCCTTTCATTTCCTGGGCGGCCGATTCGATTGCCCGGATAATGCGAACATGGGCCCCGCACCGGCACAGGTTGCCTTCCATTCCGTTGATGATTTCCTCGGTCGTAGGCTTGGGATTTCTCAATAACAGACCGTACGCGTTGAGAATCATGCCCGATGTGCAGAAACCGCACTGCAGCGCATCGTGTTTCGCAAACGCTTCCTGGATCGGGTGCAGTTGTCCGTTCTTTGCCAAACCTTCGATGGTCATTACCTCTTTTCCCTTGACGCTTCGGACAGGAATAATACATGACCGGATGGCTCTGTCGCCGAGCATGACGGTGCAGGCACCGCACAGGCCTTTTCCGCAGCCGTACTTTGTCCCCGTGAGCCCAAGGTCGGTACGCAATACCCACAGAAGCATGCTGTCAGGGTCTGTGGTTATGCTCACGGATTTGCCGTTGAGTTTGAAGGAAATATTCTCATCCATATCGAATCCTCTCATATTACATATAATAGACAGATATTCAAACACCGAATATGAACAAATTCGGCCGGACCTGTCCAGAAAAATTTTTCTATTTAATTCACAAAAGGATCGGGAGCGAAGGATATTTCTTGAAAAAAAATGGTATAGAAATAGAATAGCTGATTAGATATTCCAATATTCTGAGGTATTGAAGAAAATATATTGCGAGCAGAAAAAATGCTGCCGTTCGATGAAGCTCTTAAAATTGTGTTGGATTCGGCTCACAAGCTTGGCAGTGAGCGCGTAGATATCGCCCAGGCTACAAATAGGATATTAGCCGAGGACGTCGAATCGGACATGGACATACCGCCCCGCGATAGAGCGGTTTTCGATGGCTACGCCTGCCGCCGGCAAGACCTTGCCAATGAATTGAAGATCATAGAAACGATTCGTGCCGGAATGCCCCCTAAAAAAACGATTGGGCCGAACCAGTGCGCCAAGATTATGACCGGCGCCACGGTGCCCCGGAGAGCGGATTGTGTATTCATGGTGGAATTTACGGAAAATCCCACAGCCGGCACGGTTCGCTTTACCGGCGAGAAGACGGACGACAACATCCGCCCACAGGGTCGGGATATCAAAACAGGCCAGGTCGTTCTTCGCAGCGGCACTCGCATCAGGCCCCAGGATATCGCCGTTCTCGCTACGGTTGGCCATGCCGAGGTACTCGTAGCAAGAAAGCCGAAGGTAGGGATTATCGCTACCGGCGATGAGTTGGTTGAGCCCCACTCGAAGCCGAGTCCCTGGCGGTTGAGAAACAGCAACAGCCCCCAGCTTGCCGCCCAGCTTGAAAGTGTCGGCATGGCCGTGACCGATTATGGTATCGCCAAAGATACGCCCGGCGAGATCGACCGGACATTCAAAAAGGCCGCCGCTGAAAACGACGTGGTTCTTCTGTCCGGCGGAGTTTCCATGGGGGATTTCGATTTCGTGCCGGGGATACTGAAAAAAAACAATATCGAATTGTTATTCGAGAAAATCGCCCTGAAACCGGGCAAGCCCACAGTCTTCGGCATATCGGAGAACTTATATTGCTTCGGCCTGCCCGGCAATCCGGTATCGACCTTTATGGTGTTCGAGTTATTGGTGAAACCTTTTCTGTACAAGCTGATGGGCCACGATTATGCACCGCCGAACATTCAAATGCCGCTGGATGAAACCATCAGGAGAAAGGACACGCAGCGGCGGGGCTGGACCCCTGTTATAATAACGGATGCAGGAACGTTGAAAAAAGTCGAATATCATGACTCGGGCCACATTAACGCGCTCTGCGGCGCCGATGGATTGGTCTGCATGGATGTCGGCGTGGATGAAATTCCAAAGGGAACCATCGTTCAGGTCAGATTGATTTGAAGAACGGGTAATTTTAAACTGTGTGAAAGATGAGTATTGACTGCCTTAGAGTATCGGTGACTGACAGATGCAACCTGCGATGCGTCTACTGCCATCCCCTGCCCGATTGCGGCCTGATCGAGGGCGAATTTGTGTCGCGGGCTTCCAGCCCGCGATTCGAGGGCGAAACGCCCTCGAGACTCGAGTTCGAAGAAATCCTGCATATCGTCCGGCTGTTCGCCGAGTGCGGCATTAAAAAGCTGCGGCTTACCGGCGGTGAGCCTTTGCTAAGGCGTGACATTGTCCGGCTCGTGCGCGAATTAGCCGCCATCGCCGGTATCGAGGAGCTGTCGGTTACAACAAATGGCGTCTTTCTCGAAAAACTGGCGGCGGAGTTAAAGGCAGCCGGGCTTCACCGGGTCAATATAAGCGTCGATTCGATAGAGCGGGAAACTTACGAGCGGATAACCGGATTCGACCTGCTGCCCGGAGTCCTCGAAGGAATTTACAGGGCGATAGATGCCGGCTTGACACCGGTTAAGATCAACTGTGTTATCATAAAAGGTCTAAACGACAGCGAAGAGCAAATAACCGCCCTTGCGGGTATGAGCGTCGATTTACCTATCAGCGTCAGATTCATCGAGTACTGCCCGACCAACAGATGCACAAGGCCGGCGACGGATTATGTGCTGAACACAGCGGTCCGTGCCGTTATCGAGCGGAAATACGGAGCTTTTTCGCGTACTGTAATGAGTTGTGGCAACGGTCCCGCCGAGTATTTCAAGGCGCCGGGCTCAGCCGGGACCATAGGTTTTATCAGCGGCCGGTCTTCGATATTTTGCAGCTCTTGCAGCCGGCTTCGTTTAACCAGCGGCGGAAAAGTCATGCCGTGCCTGTATTCGGCCCGAGCCCACGATATTAAAACACTCATCAGGGATGGCCGGAGCAACCGGGAGATTCGTAGCTTTCTGAGCCGGATTATCACCGAAAAAGCCAACTATACGAAATCGAACTCGCTCAAAGAAGAGTTTTCCATGTGTAAAATTGGAGGTTGAGAACGGTGGCAAACGAAGGCGGCATGGTGGATGTAAGTGTCAAAAATATTACCCTGAGGACCGCTAAGGCATGCAGCTCCATTGTTCTCGGCGCCGAAGCTTTCCAGACCCTCGTAGAAGGCACATGTATCAAAGGCGACGTTCTCGCGACCGGAAAAGTTGCTGCGATTACGGCGGTGAAATCCACGCCGGCAATCATTCCCATGTGTCACCCTATTATGATCGAAGCCGTCGATGTCGAATTTAAGCTGAACGAGCAGGAACAATCAGTAACGACTATTGTAACAGTCAAATCTTCAGGCAAAACGGGCGTTGAAATGGAAGCTCTTGTCGGGGCAAGTGCAGCGGGTCTTACCATTTACGATATGCTCAAGTACAAGGGCAGGGATATGGTCATCACTGAAACAAAGTTGCTTGAAAAAACAGGTGGAAAAAGTGGCAGCTACAAAAGGCCGGATTAGGGCGATATCCGTCTCGAAAACAAAGGGCATGCAGAAAGTCAACGTGCCCGAAGCCGAGCTGCGCGCCGATCATGGAATTGTCGGCGACGCTCATGCAGGCAACTGGGACCGGCAGATCAGTCTGCTCGAAATCGAGTGCATCGACATAATGATCACAAAAGGAGCAAACGTCTCGCCGGGCGCTTTCGCTGAGAACATAACCACCGAAGGAATCGACATGGCGGCATTGAAAATCGGCGACAAATTGAGACTCGGCGCAGAAGTCGAAATCAAAATCACGCAGTTCGGCAAAAAGTGCCACGGACGCTGTAAAATCTACGAGCAGATAGGCGATTGTATCATGCCGCGAGAAGGTGTTTTTGCAAGAGTGAGCCGCGGAGGCTCGATAAGAGTTGGTAACGTTATTGAGGTTATTGCAGATGGCGATTAGGACAGCAATATTAACTGTTAGTGACATGTGTGCACAAGGCAAACGTGAAGATACAAGCGGACAAATCATTAAAGACATGCTGCCCGAAGACAAGTTTGAAGTGTATGAGAAAACAATAGTGCCGGATGACTACGAGACGATAACCAAGACATTAAGGCGATTTTCTGATGTGCAAAAAGCCCAAGTCGTGCTTACCACCGGCGGGACGGGGCTGGGCCCGCGAGATGTCACGCCGGAAGCCACTACAGCCGTATGCGACAGAAGGGTTCCGGGATTCAGTGAAATTCTCCGCTCCGAAAGTTACAAAAAAACTCCAAATGCCGTGCTCTCTCGTGGTGTATCGGCTATGCGGGACAACACGCTGATTATCAATCTGCCGGGCAGCCCGAAGGCCGTCCGCGAATACATGGAAATCATTCTGGAGGTCCTGCCCCATGCTGTGGATATGATGCGAGGCGGCGGACATTAATCGAAGGAGTCACGAAATGGTGTTACTGAAGCTTTTTCTGGCGTTTTTGAAAATCGGATTGTTCGCGTTCGGCGGCGCGTATTCGTTCGTGCCCCTGATCGAGCGAGAAGTCGTGGACAACAACCAATGGCTCGCCAAGTCGGAATTCCTGGAGATTCTCGGGATTGTAAAGGTCTTTCCCGGCGCGATATCGATTAAGTTTGCCACCTATACCGGTTATAAAGTCGGCGGCGTTCCCGGCGCAATCGTGGCGAACCTCGCCAATATAATGGCACCCGTATTATTTATCATGGTGGTCTCGCTGCTCTATTCGAAATACAAGGACGTATCTTTCGTCAAGGGCAGCCTCGGCATGGTCCAATATGCGGTCTTCGCGATGATTATCGCAGTGGGCCTGCAGCTTGTAGATAAAGTGGGTGTTTTTCAATTGAAAAATGCGATCGTTGTATTGATTGCTTTTGCATTTTTTATTCTGACCAAAATACATCCCGCCTTTATCATCATGGGCGCGGCTTTATATGGCGGAATGATCGGGTGGCTGACCTCAACCTGACACATACGAAAAAATCAGTGAAAGATACTGTTGTCAATTTATCAATTTGCATATAATGCTATACGAAAAGTCCGGCAGTGTGCCGGTTTGATTTGACATGGTAAAACCAGATTACTGGAGGATATTTATGGATGCCACAATTACTTTGATCGTGAACGGCACAGAAAAAACCGTCGTGACCGATCCGAAGCGATCCCTGCTTGACGTTCTGAGAGAGGATCTGCATATCACCGGCCCCAAGTACGGCTGCGGCGAAGGTCAGTGCGGCGCCTGTACTGTGTTGATGGACGGCAGATACATCCGCTCCTGCGTGACACCCGTGTCATTGGCGAACAAGAAAAAGATTACGACAATCGAAGGACTTGCCGAAGGCAACTTTCTTCATCGGCTTCAGCAGGCGTTCCTCGATGAGGGCGCAATGCAGTGCGGCTATTGTACGTCCGGCATGATTTTAACCGCCGCTGCACTGCTTAACGAAAATCCGCATCCTACGGACGAACAGATAGCCGAGTGGATGAACGGAAATATATGCCGGTGTAATGGATATACGAAAATACACAAAGCTATCCGCCGCGCTGCGGCACAAATCGCGGAGGTGAAAATATCATGATTAAAACTATGAATGTCAAAGAGATACTTGAGCCTGAGCATTTTGATTCCGTCGAAACATCAAGCAGCCGGGTAAAGATAAGCCGGCGAACTTTCGTGCAAATGCTCGGCGCCGGGCTTTTGATTACTGTAACCGAAGGTGTTTCTTTAGGTCAGAGACGTCGCGGAGGTGGAGGGTCCATCGCCGTAGCGGCAAGAGTTCACATTAACACCGACGGCACAATAACCGTTATGACCGGCAAGGTCGAAGAAGGTCAAGGGCCCCGGGCGGAACTAACACAGGCGGCGGCTGAAGAGCTTCGGGTCAATGTCGATAAGATTCGCCTTCTGATGTCCGATTCGGATCTCACCCCGGATGACGGTAGAACGGCGGGCAGCCAAACAACCCCACGCACAGTCCCGGCAGTGCGCCAGGGTACTGCAACCGCACGCGAACTGTTAAAACGCCTCGCTGCCGAGCAGTGGAAGGTTGACGCCGACACCCTTGAAGTAGAGAATGGTGTTATCACGAACCGGAAAACTAAAAGGACTATAACCTATGCGGACCTGGCCAAATCACAGAACGTTGACGAAGCTTTCAAACAAACCGTTTCATCTGATATTGCCCTGACGCCGGTCGAGAAATGGCAAACAATCGGTAAGTCTGTTCCCAGGCCGAACGGCCGGGACATCGTAACCGGGACGCACAAATATCCCTCGGATATCATAAGGCCGAATATGCTTTACGGGAAAATCCTGCGCCCCCCTGCTTACGGAGCAACTCTCGAATCAATCGATCTATCCAAAGCCGAAGCGATGAAAGACGTTGCCGTTGTTCACGAAGGGCAGTTCGTCGGATTCGCAGCGACATCGTCGTTTCGTGCCGCCCAGGCACTGGAGGCCGTTGCAGGGACCGCTTTATGGAAAACTGTGCCGCAGCCGTCGAGCAAGGAGATATTCTCTTATCTCAAGGAACATGCCCGCACGGGCGACCGGTCACGCCCCAGGACGAGAGGCTCTACAGATGAAGCCTTCACCAAAGCCGGCAAGGTCCTGAACGAAACGTATCATGTGGCTTATATCCAACATACGCCGATGGAGCCACGAGCGGCAGTAGCGGAATGGAAGGACGGCAAGCTGACCGTCTGGGCGGGCGTAGACGGCCCGCATCAGGTGAAAAGCGAGTTAGTTCGAGCTCTCGGCGTATCGTCCGACAGCGTTCGTGTTATCGTACCCGATATGGGAGGTGGCTTTGGCGGCAAACACTCAGGTGAAGCACCCGAAGAAGCTGCCCGGTTGGCAAGAGCCGTTGGAAGACCTGTCGCCGTACACTGGACGCGGGCCGAGGAATTCACCTGGGCGTATTTCCGGCCGGCTGCCGTTATCGAATGTAAAGGCGGCCTCGACAGCAAAGGCTCGCTGGTCGCCTGGGATTTTACCAGCATTAATCCGGGAGGTTCGGCGATTGATACACCATACAACATAGCCAACACTAGCATCCTTTCGGCGAGTTCCGATTCTCCGTTGCGCCAAGGTTCGTACCGGTGTCTCGGTGCTACCGCCAATAACTTCGCCAGAGAATCGTTCATGGACGAGCTTGCCGCGGCAGCGGGCGCTGATCCGCTGGCTTTTCGGCTTGCTCATCTTGATAACGAGCGCATCCGGACCGTACTCGAAGCCGCCGCTGAGCATTTCGACTGGTCCAGCCGCAGAAAAAAGGTCACTCCTGAGATAGGCGTCGGGCTGGCCTGCGGCACCGAAAAGAATTCCGTAGTAGCGGCATGTGTTGAAGTGCATATCGACCGCAAACGAGGCGAAATTAAAGTGAATGAGGTTTGTGAAACCTTTGAATGCGGCCCAATCCAGAATCCGGCTAACCTTACTTCCCAGGTGCAGGGTTGCATCGTCATGGGCCTGGGTGCCGCCCTGCGAGAAGCGATGGAATTTGAAGACGGCAAAATCCTGAACGCCACATTCACCCGGTATCTGGTGCCGCGGTTTAAGGATCTCCCCAGAATCGACGTTCACCTGATCAATAAAACTGACATCCCGTCTGCCGGGGGCGGAGAGACACCTATTATCGCAATCGCCCCGGCTATAAGCAACGCCGTCTTTGCCGCGACCGGTATCCGCCTGCGCTCGATGCCCATGCAGAGGGCCTTGAGAGAACAGCTCTGACGTATTTACCCCTGAATCCGGGAGAATCAGATGGACAGCAATCACCGCCCGATAGACATTTGTCAGGAAGTCGTGGAGTTTATCGACAGTGGCGAGGTTTTTGCCGTGGCCCTGGTCCTGAAGGCCGAAGGTTCCACACCGCGAAAAGCCGGTGTCAGAGCCATTATCGAGCAGACAGGCAAAATCCACGGCACACTCGGCGGCGGCCTCGTAGAGGCGGAAGCTCAACGCCGAGCGGCCGAATCCTGCCGGTCTAAACAACCGGTTGTCTTTGATATGGACCTGTACGGCGCCAATAGGGCCGCCGATGTTCCCATATGCGGAGGCTCGATGCGAATCGTCATCGATCCAACGGCAGCAAAAGACAGGGCTTCCTGTGCCGGGATGGCCGAGGCTGTCAGGCAGCGCCAGCGAGGCGTGATGATTACAATCGTCCGCACTGCAACACAAACTGAAGTTTGTTCTCAGTGGTTCCCGCAGGAAGCCATCCCGTCGGATGCCGTATTTCCTGGCGCAGAAAAAATCCGCTCCTGTCTGGCCCGCGAGACGCCGGAGCTTTTCACGGTAAGTATTCGAAATCCCGAGGTCCTGACAGAGGTCCTAGTCGAGCCGTTGATTCCCAAACCACTTCTGCTGATTGCAGGCGGAGGCCATATCGGCCAGGCGCTCGCGCTTCAGGCAAGCCTCGTCGGCTTCGATGTCACCGTCATAGACGACCGGGCCGAGTTCACCGAACCGGCCCTGTACCCGGATGGGATGGCGACCCGTTGCGGCGATATTCCGGAACAAATCGCCGCCGGACCCATCGCAAGCGATACCTATATCGTTATTGTCACCCGCGGGCACAAGCTCGACGCCGAGGCCCTGGAGGCGTGCATTCACGCGCCAGTCGCTTATGTCGGCATGATCGGCAGCAGGCGAAAAGTCGCCCTGATGCGACAGAGTTTCATCGAATCGGGAATTGCGACGGCAGAGCAATTCGACCGGGTCTTTACGCCAATCGGGCTGGATATAGGCGCTGTGACTGTGCCCGAAATCGCGGCGAGTGTTACCGCCGAGTTAATCGCCGTCCGACGACAAGGTATTGCTCACAGGACATCGAAGAAAATGGAGCAGCCATGATTTGCGCCGTAGTTCTCGCCGCCGGCCTGTCGAGCCGAATGGGCGTTCAGAAACTGCTGCTGCCTTTCGGCGGTAAAACGGTCATCTCCCACATTGTCGATCAGCTTCTCACGAGCACCGCTGGCGAAGTTCACGTCGTGGTGGGCCACCAGGCCGAACGCATAAGTGGGGAATTATCCGGCCGGGCAGTTTCAATCGTGAACAATCCGAATTACAAATCAGGGATGCTTTCTTCGGTACGCTGCGGGCTCCGGAACATGCCGGAAAAGTGCCGGGCCGTCATGGTTGTGCTCGGCGACCAGCCTTCGATCACTACCGAACTAATCGACCAGATGCTTCAATCCTTCGCGGCGACTGAAAAGACAATTCTCGTGCCGCTCTATAAGGGCAAGCGGGGCCACCCCATCCTGTTCTCCTCGCTCTTTAGTGACGAGATTCTAACGCAGTACGGTGACGTGGGTCTGCGTGGGCTGCTGCACGGCCATTCCGACGACATTTTCGAGCTGGCCGTCTCGACCGCTTCAGTGCTTTGCGATATGGATTACCCCGAAGACTATCGGCGGGAACTTGGCTTGAAGGAACAAAACATGGGATAACTGCACACAAAAAACGGATCAATGTCATAACCAATATTCAAGCGTCAACCAGCGTCACGACAATTCGCCAATACGGCAGTGACATCGGAGTTTTGCTTCGGCAGCGTAAATACGAATGTGCTTCCTTCGCCGACTTCGGATTTCACGGAGACACTTCCCCCGTTCAGTTCGACGATCTTTTTAACAATCGAAAGACCAATGCCGGTGTTCTCGACTCCATCGCACGGTGAAAGGGTCTGGAATAACTTGAAAATCCTTTCATAGTGCCTTTTATCGATTCCGGGCCCGTTGTCGTTGACACTGAATTCCCAGAAGCCATCCCGCTCGACACAGCCGATTTTTATTTGTCCCCTGGGCTTGTCCATGTACTTTACAGCGTTGCTTAGCAGGTTCTGAAAAACCTGCAGGATTTGGGTTCTTTCGCACATCAGGACGGGCAGCTCATTCTCGACGCTTATTTCAATATGTTCCGACGGATCAATCCCGGCAATTACTTCCGACAGAATCGTATTCAAATCGACCAGTCGCTTTTTCATACCATCGTGTCCGATCCTTGAATATCGCAGGATGTCATCGATAAGAGCGCTCATTTGTACTGCTCTTTGAACAAGCAGCTTGACTTTCTGCCTGCCCTGCTCATCGAACTTATCGGCATAGTCTTTCAATAACCAATCGGCCAGAGTTCCAATTGCCCGCAGCGGTGTTTTCAAGTCATGAGCTGTTACGTGTGCGAAATCCTGAAGCTCCTCGTTCGCCTGTCTCAGCTCCCGGACCGCCGCCTCCAGATCTTTATTCAGTTTTTCAAGCTCTTCCTCAGCTTTTCTAAGGGCGACCAGCTCTTTTTTGGCCGTGATATCATAGACAACTGCCTGACTTCCGTTGATTTCGCCAAAGGCGTCTTTGGTATAACAGGGAAAGACAGTGACATATATTTTATTGCCTTTCGAAGACTTCAGAGTTAACTCTCTGTTTTCGATACTTCTCTTTTGAAGCTCCTGCAAAAACTGGTTTCTTTCTTCCAGATCGAACCAAAACAGTTCCGGCAGAAAAGGCTGGCCGAGAAGCTCGTCCGGCCCGGAAACCTCCAGCAGTTCCATAAATGCCGGATTAATATAAGTTATTTTCCCATCCATATCAGTTTTATAAATATTGCTCTTGGACTCTTCCAAAAGTCTCAAGCCCTTTTCTTCTTCGGCCTGCAGCTTGTTCCTTACCGCCATGAAAATGTCTGTTTGAGTTATAACTCCGCACAAACGTTTATCCTTCATAATAACCAGTCTGCGGATATTCATCTCCTCCATTACCTTGCTGGCACTGAAGACAGAGAAAGCAGGAGGCACACTCGTCACCGGAAAAGACATAACATCTTCCACTCTGGTATTAGCGGGATCCCTTTGCAGCGCAACTACCCGCCCGAGCAGATCTTTTTCCGTAAGAACGCCAACCACATCATCCCCATCCATGACAATAATACAGGATATATTTAGAGAGGTCATAAGCTCTGCAGCCTCTGCCACGCTCGCATTCCTTTGAATACCGGAAATGTCTCGACTCATTATCTCCGAAATATCTCTCCACAGGCCGTAGGATGTCAGGGCTCGAACCAAGTCGGTCTGTGTCACAATTCCAATCAATTTCTCGTCCTTCAGAATTGGCAGTCGCTTGATATGCCTGTCGCCCATAATTTTACTGGCTTCAAGAACAGACAAATCAGGGGGCACACTTTCCACCGGAGAAGACATGATCCGGCCCAATTTTGTACGATAAATATCTTTACCCTTGTTGCTAACTCTTCTGAGCACGTCCGTCTCAGTAATGATACCAGCCACATTTCCACCGTCCACAACGACCAGGCAGGAAATCTTTTTGTCAGACATAATTTTTGCTGCTGAAACCACTATTTCATCCGGGCAGATAGTAGCGACCTTCTTGCTCATTACATCGCCTACATTCAACCAGGTCCAGGAAGAAATAATAAATCCATCTGACGCTATAGCGCTTGTCTGAATTTCCATTAAATCATTAAGTCGCTTTTCGTTCTTCATCAGCTTCTCCCAAACGCCCACTCATCATATTCTTTCAAGAGCTTTTAAGCTTTTATTCATTGATCCACACATCAAACCGTATTAATGCGCATATTCTGCCGGAAGTTCGAAATTTACTGTGCACGTTCACTGCGATTTGTCCACTAAAACGACCTTCCTCTTAGTTTTTCACCTAATCAATGTATCGGCAGACATTAAGCCGATTATTAGCAACAAAAACGCCTGCCTGGGGTATCGC
>CAZHBL010000009.1:0-27006 GCA_964530105.1 uncultured Pirellulales bacterium
GGCAAATGCTAATGTCCAAAGTGTTTGCATAAACCTTCTCATTGTTTTTTCCTTTGAGCCTGTCATTCCTTGGTCACATATCAGCTTGGATTTCATATTTGTCCTCATAGACAGTGTACCTGTGTGCTTCGAAACTATATGATACTATAATAAGCTGTCCGATTCCAATGTATCTGATCAATTTTAAAGCCAGATGTCTTAGCGTAAGATTCGCAAGTCCACAAACTTGCTCAAATTCCAAACTCTTGCCCAATTGAGGCGCATAACGTAATCGGACCTTATTAGCTATATCAGCCGGACTCGTCAGGGATTCCTGCTCCAACCACGAACCTTTTTTGAAATGAGTTTTCCACCATATTCCGACTGTCAGAACTCATATTCTCTTGAAAAAGTTACGAAATATGCTGATAATTGCAGGCGAGTTCATGGCATAAGACTACGGCTGGCGTTCAGGAGAGTTTGTTCATGAGATTCAGAATATATAAAACAGTTTCTTTTGCCGTCGTGGCATTGGCAGTTTTGTTTATTGCTGTGGCGATGATGTGGCGTCTTTTCGCTCCCCGGACTCACGAGATTCGCAACATCCTGCTGATAAGTATCGACACATGTCGGGCCGACCACCTGGGGTGCTATGGCTATCCGCTTGATACGACTCCAAATATTGATGCTATTGCCAACGAGGGGATCGTTTTCGAGCACGCGATTTCGCCACTACCATATACGCTACCGGCGCATTGTTCGATGCTGACAGGTACAATACCCCCTTATCACCGAGTGTTCGACAACACTGATTACAAACTGAACGAAGGAGATGTCACTCTGGCGGAACTGCTGCAGGAAAAAGGGTACTTGACAGCCGGATTTGTCAGTTCCTTTATACTGGATTCTCGATTTGGCCTTGGACAAGGATTCGACTTTTATGACGATGACTTCAAAGAGGCAGACCATACCATGGGCATCAATCAGCAAAGCGGAGACAAAACGACTCATAATGTCATAGAATGGCTGGGCGAGCATAAGAATGAAAAGAACTTCGTCTTTCTGCATTACTATGATCCACATTTTACCTATGAACCGCCTGAACCATTCGCATCGAAGTTCAGGAATGTGCCGCCGCCAAAGAATGTGAGAATGAGATTCGAACAGGCGTTATTTGATGGATACGCCGGTGAAATCGCATTTACCGATCACTGCATCGGACAAGTTGTTGACAAACTCAGAGAACTGGGGCTGTATGATTCGACAATGATAATCATCACGTCTGATCATGGGGAAATGTTGGGCCAGCATGGAGAAGGATTTCATGGCTACTTCCTCTATCAACCGGCCATCAGAGTGCCTCTGATTTTCAAGCTCCCCAAATTGTCAAAAAACAGGAGAATAACAAGCACGGTCGGGCTGGTAGATATTGTGCCCACAGTTTGTTCAGTGCTTGGTATAAAGTTATCGACTCCGGTTCAGGGGCAGGATCTTTCGCCATGTTTTCGTAGTGATTGGTTGCCGCCCTCCGGCAGGCACCTTTTTTGTCAGAGCCTTGAACCGACAAAGTACAATGCCAACTCGCTGTTGGGCGTTGTTACAGACAGGTACAAATACATTAAGACTACAAGATCTGAACTGTATGATCTTGTCGATGACCCGGATGAATTGAACAATATTGCAGTCGAACAGGCAGACCGATCACGAAAAATGGAGGCAGGACTGCGCCAGATACTGCAGGAAACGAATCGAGACAAGGAAGATGGTAAGGCGCGATTGGACAACCAGACACGTGAACGTCTGGAGAGTCTCGGCTATATTGGTGGTTCCGTGAACGACGATCTTAGTTTTGACCGCGGCGGCGAAGACCCGAAAGACCTTATCGAGTACCATGTTCGCACGATGCAGGTTGGCTTTCTCATCTACCAAAAGCGATACGACCTTGCTAAGAGTGAGTGCCGTCAGTTGATTTCAGAACGTCCGTCGTTTCATGGGCCGTATTTCAACTTGGCGAAGATAGCAATAAGGCAGGGTGACTATGCTGAAGCGGTTACCAACTTCGAAAAAGTGATCGAGCTAAAGCCGGATCACGTCTATTCATATGAGGGACTGGGCGCTGCTTATGAGGCTCAAGGTCAATTTGACAAAGCCGTGCTTGGTTACGCCAAGGCGCTGGAGCTAAAACCCGATTACGTCAAGGCCTACTACAAGGTAGCGCTGTGTTTCTACGAACTGGGCGAGTTTCGCGAGCCCGACAAATACGTCACATCCGTATTGATGAATAACCCATCCTATGTTGACGCTGCAATCAGTCTTGCAGAGAAGCTGCTTGAAAGGCGACAGATTAGGCTGGCCTACGAGCACTATCTGCGAATTCTCGAGCTTCAGAACGATTCTGTGACTGTGTTGAATGCCTTAGCTTGGATCGAGGCAGCATGTGACATAAAGGGACTCTTCAATCCTGAGCAGGCTCTGGAAAGGGCTCTGCGGGCTTGTGTGATGACAAATTACGGTATACCGGAAGTCGTTGATACTCTGGCAGTGGCTTACGCCTCCGCTAACAGATTTCGCGAGGCCAGAGAAACTGCCGAGAAGGCGATGCAGGCGGCTGAGTCGGCGGGCAACACCGCTCTTGCCCGGCGGATCAAGAGCAGATTGGATCTTTATAAGGCAGAAAAGCCGTTTCGTGATGCGTCTCTGGCAGATGATGCCTCTCGGTAAAGACAAATCCTCAGGCGAATCTTCACGTTGTGGTCATATCTAACTGTCAGGTGGCAAACGGTCGCTTGACAAGTCGAGTTACCTACTATAGGGTTCCTCTAATGTATTTGAGCACGCGTTCGAGCGCATCCTGATAACCTGGCAGGATTTTGGTGCGATTCCCACATATAATCCTTCCCGCTGTAGTTTTTCTGCCGGTATGTTATCTCTTTTGTTACTCATCCAGCTCCCTGCGTCATTCTTGAGAAGGAAGACATCCTGTTCGTAATACGCGTGCTCGGAATCTGAGGAAATTAGCGATTCACCAATTATGCTGCCAATAGAGAATATGGTCTCTTTCGCAACTGAATTTGTATTGATAACACCGATCACAATCTCACTCTTGTCAAAACGGGCCAGACAGATTATATTCTGTTCGCTATTCTCTAAGAACGTGTAGTCGCCACTGATTAACTGTGGATATTCCTTCCGCAGGCCAAAGAGCCTTTTCCCTATTTCTCTTTCAACATCGTCCGCATCGGCCACTCTTGGCGCCGGTGATGTTTTTTCTATCTGCTTTTTGTAAATATGCTGTTTACCAAATATCTGCCCGTTGAAAACCAACATATATCCGGGTATAAACGAATACAGGAAATACAGCATCAACCGTTCCGTGTAATCGAGCCTGGCCCATGGGTCTTCGAAATCGAATGCATCGTGTTCCGGACCCAAATTTACCAGCTCATCCTGAATCTGCTGTGTACGTTCAAGCTCCTTCAAATACGCCTTCAGAGCCGGAAGTTTGGTCCGGTCCATAAGTGCATCGGTCGCCAGATTTCTTGGCCGCCAGTTATAGACCGCGCAATTTTCATAGTCTGCAAGCTGAAGAAGCTCATCTAATCTTTCAAAACCCTCGAACATGATAAAGCAGTCCGGCTTAATCCTGCGCACCTCTTCGACGAACATGCCGGTCAGGTTATCATCAACATCCAGTCCCCAGTTTTCCTTTATCTTGTCCGGGAATGTGGAAAGTGCCGCATCTATTCGGAAGCCGTCCAAACCCTTGGACAGCCAAAAACGGCCTACTTCAAGGGCATGTGTTCTGACCTCGGGATGCGAAAGATCAGGTTGGGCAAGGGAACTCCATCGCCTCGGGAAGCTCCTTAAGGGCACTTCATCGGTTGCTGAAACAAGAAATAGATTCTTAGCATTTCTACAGGTGTTCCTGCCTGTGTATAACTTCATATCTTTGTCGACAAAATAGTCACCGTCTTTGGCATCCGTGTACAGGAACCAGTCCGGATGGGTTGTACATAAGGGGCTGTTTTTAGAAACATGCTGGTTTGCCAGCCAGTCGGCGATGACTTTCATTCCCAACTTATGGGTTGTAGAGATAAAATTATCCAAATCTTCATAACCGCCTGCCCGCTGATCGATTTCAAACGGGTCTATTATATCAAAGGGATTGCCAGCGTGTTTCATCAAGCCCAGAAGATAGATATACTCGACACCCGATTCCGCCAGGAACGACAGTTCCTGTAAAGCGATGGACAGGCCTGATACATTGTTTTTGGCATCGTAATAATCCCTGATAACCATTTCATAGATAATCTTGCTTCCGGATACTTCTCGGTCTACAACGGACGAATCATCTTTCGATAAAAGCCGTGATATACTACGCAATGATTCTCCCACGTTCCACGCCTGCGATTTGCAGCCTTTTCCACTTAGCTGCTTGCTGACGGAGCTGCAATCTCCGTCGAATACCTCAGGAACAGACCCGAACGTATTAAGTGTTTCAGATAGCGCGGTGAAGTAACCTGCGCCGTGAAGCATCTTCAATGTCCTGCGTTTGCCGTATGCAACGATGCAGCCCTCAATAAAAGCGCCCATAAGCCAGGGCCAAACCGTGCCCTGGTGGTAAGAGTATTCATCCTCGTGAACGCCGTGGTAATCGGGATCGCGAGGCGACAGCGTGCGTAAACCAAACGGAGTCAACAGTTCCTGCCTCACCTTGCCCATGACGGCATGGCTTTTTTCATCATCCATCAGTCCAAAGGCAACGGCAAAGACTTGATTAGGTCTTATCTTCACACCCTGTCCGGGGTCGCCATCGATAGTATCATACAGGCATCCGGCTTTTTGATTCCAGAACTTACCGAAAGAAGATTTCACCTTTTCCGCCAGCCCGGCGTACTCGTTATTTCCGGGACCTTTTTTCCTCTGGATATCATCCATTACCATTAGCGCATTGTACCAAAGCGCGTTAATCTCTACCGCCTTGCCATGCCGGCTTGTCACGGGTCCATGCCCTCTGGGCTTCACGTCCATCCAGGTCAACTGAGTATTCTCATCGCCCGCGGATATGAGGCCGTCATCGTCCATGAAGATACGTATTGTCTGGGACTTCTCTTTACCATCCTCTTGCCACTTATCCTCAAACTGTATTCCATGCCGGAAAGTGTCTACGATTTCTTCGAGTATATCCTTAACGGTAGTTGCCTGATTCCGTGGAAATCTCCGGTCCACCTTAGTCTCCAAAAAAGCATCATCCGCCGTTCGCTCAAGGTATTTGCCTATCGCCCATAGCAGCCATAAAGATGCATCGACGCTATTATATCTGGGCGATGAGCCATCGCCGAGAAGGTTGGGAAGAATGCCGTTCCTGACGAATCTCAGATAACTCTTGAAAATATCCTTGAACAAGACAAATCTTTTCCTTTCGAGACATAAACCGGGAAGCGCGATCATGGTATCTCTTCCCCAGTTGTAGAGCTGACTGCCCAATCTCTGGTCAAAATATGGAGAGCCGGCGATAACCGTCCAGCCCCTTAGCCCCGGATCGCGATAGAGAAAATCGCGAGCCGCCTCATGTAATTTAAACATAATATCTGAAAGTTCATCTACATGCTGTGCTTTGAGGCGTCCTATATTCATGGTGTGGACGATGTTTTTTCTTATAAGCATCGCTCGGGTATATAAGCCTGCATACCTTTGTTCCATTGCCACGGCTGATACTTTCAGGCTTGCCAGGTATGATTGGAATTTCATGTCCAGCCATACGCTGTCACCATTTTTGTGGTTATAGTACATGTCAGACAGTTGTTTGAGTTTGTCCAGTATGTCCTTTGGTGCTCTTGTATAAAAATCCTCGTTGCTTTCATACGGACCTACCAGCATTCCGCTTTTGCCGTCCTCAATATATTCAGGAGGACCGCCGCTTCGTGTAGCAATATTTATTCCCCCGTTCCTTGCGGAGCGTTGGTCCGAAGTGCCGCAAGCCTCCTGCTCCGGCAAAGGGCAATTGATACATATATCAGCCCCGATAGCCTGCATCTTCAAAAGGATAGTATCCGAATTCGGTACAAAAACGAAACGCCCTCTCAATTCGGGACTTTGCATCCAGCTAATAAACTCTTCTATCCACCTCTCTTCATTGGTTCCTTCCGGTGCGAATCCACCCACAACCACCTGCATCTGAAGACCATTCATCTTGCCCCATAGTGTCTCAACTTTCTCGTTCGTGTTCGCACAGGTGACATGGATAATATTCTTTAAGATAGGTAACTGACTCTTATATTCGACCATTCTCCTTACCAACCATACAGTCGGCAAGCCAGGATCCAAGACCACACCGTCTTTGCTGATGATTTGACCGTTTTTGTCGGTCATACCGGCGGTTCTCTTTTTAACCTCAGCCAAACTCAGTGCCTTGCCTTCTACGGTTATTTTGCGAAGAGTCTCTTTACAGGAATCGATCCCTTTGTTTTTTGCTTCCAGCAGATCATCCATGATCCACGTGTTGCCGGAGCCGTTGAGTACCGACTCTATTGGCCTGTCATAAGTCGGGAACAGGTTCTGAGTGGCATCCGCATGCTCGTTACTTACTCCGTTCGCAGCATCACATATTTCTACTGCACCCTTTGAGAAGTCTATATACCACCTGTTATTATGCTGCACCGAAAACTTCTTCCAGAACCTCTGGTGACTCGGCCATGGGAACCTCATCGCATAACGCGCTCGTGCAATATCGCCACCGGTAAGTCTATCGACGCTGAATCTCTCCAGACCCGCCGAGACAACCGTATGGTTTGTATATACGACTGCCGTCTTCTCGAAAGTTTTGTCCCCTTTTATTATTGCGGCGGCACCAGCAACATGGCCTTCGTTAAGGTGAAGGATATCAGGTACGACATTCATGTCCATGAACAATTCATAAACGCATTCGGCAAAAATTATCTCCTGCAGAAAACGGTGTTCCCGACCATGGCCCTGATGTGTCTTATCATCGGGGTAAAGAACATCAAAAACATCGGGGCAAAAAAAGAGGTAAAGTTTCGTACCACCCCGGCATATGCTGTATACCTCCGTATAATATTGCCGGTTCTGGTCGGTATTCTTCATGTCCCAGCCCCACACATTAAATTGCATGGGTTTTCCCTGGCTGTCCATGACTCGTTCGATGGACTGATCCTCATAAGAGACATCCCTGTATTCAATGTGCTGTTTCCCATTTCTGATAGACTGGACCAAGCGCTTTTTGTAAAGGGGCATGCAGCCGAAAGCCCTGTTCATTCCAATCGCGTGAAGACCTTCAAGTTTATCACCAAAATATATCCCTAAACCGCCTCTGGTATTGGCCTCGCGCGCATTTCCTTTCAATTCGGGGACATAACCTTCCATGGAAAGGGTAACCAGAATCTTGCCTTTCAGCTCAGGGGCGTGTTCATCTATCCATGCAATATTCGAATTTATCATATAATCCACTTTCTAACATAAGGGATTGGGAGTTAACGAATTCAGGAAATTCCTATACTACCCTGCCTTCAAATGCCTGTAATAAGAAGTTTAATACAAAGACCGTAGAACTGCAACACTATTTTTAATTTGAGGTCATGCGATTTCTCTTTTTTCTCTGTTTCAGCAGACGGGCAACGTAATAAACTGCAGCATTACTCATTGTTTTATTCGCAGACTTCATAGCATGCCTGAGTCTTCCTTCGATGCTCAAACGACCTTCTTTAGCAAGGAAACTGTCAAGTCGTAAGAGAACCTCTCCAGCGGCGCTACGGACAGAGGGTATATCACAGGAGAGGGCCTCAGTAAGGTAGTCAGCAGCTTCAACCATATTGATTCCTTTTCTGAGTGCGGCATTGCAAAGATCCTCGTCACCAGTCGAGGTCATTTCAGCAATCAATCGCACAGCATCCAAATGGGGCGGCAATTGTACTGACAGGATCGTGGCATACATGTCTATGTAATCTCGCAACAACCTTAGCCAGCGATGGTCTGTGTGAAGGGCGTTGAATGACAGGTCGGAATAACGCTCTTTCCTTGGTCTGCCCCTGTCGTCCACATACTTTAGACGTCTGCCATGATAATAAATCTCAACCGCGTCGAGCATTGCATCGAGCAAAGCCTCGCCTGTAAATCCCGCGAACTTTATACCGTTAGGCGCGTGTCTTGTGTCACCGAAACGTCTGTCCGAAATAGTTCTCTTAAGCCCATCCTGGTGGTGAGCGATGACTGGAGTACCCCCCGCATGTGCTTCCTGCTGGCTTATTCCACAGGGTTCGCCAATTTCGCCGCCCGAAGGCATGACAAAAAACTGGCTGCCTAAATAGACGTCCCGATAGAGCGAGGTCGAGAGAGAGCCTTCCGGATAATAGGCAAACTGCCCCTTATACTTTGGTAAATCCGCAATCCGCCTGAAATACATATCAAACCGCCTGCCGTCAAGGCTGTCCTCAACCCGACCGCAAATAACATACTGTATGCGCCTATCTGTATTCATAAAGTATTCCAGCACGGTTGTCCCATACATATTCCACGGTTCATACCTAACATCTCGCCGACCGCTTTCTATATAGATTTTCCAGTCAACCAGAAGCTCGAAACCTTTCTGTCTGCAGATTCGATGAAGCATTGCGAAGATCACATGGTCTGTGTTCTCATCGTCCTGCTCAAGCCGTATGTGAGTGTCCGTCTGAAGTCTAAGCTTTGCCGTTTTCTTAATTCTGGTACATTTCCAAAAAAGCCTGCGCCGAGCAGAAGGCAGGTAGGTCTCCAGTACGCTCTTCCTGGTTCCAAACCAGAACCTTTGGCGGACGGCCATATTGAAACCATTTCGCCGGGCAAAGAATCTCCCAGCAGCCTCTTTTTCGGCAAAGTCACAGGCATGACCGAATATCCATGGCTCATCGAGTATCCTTTTCTTCATCGCCTTGCTGACCGTACCAATGAATTTGGAGGTTTTGAGCATCGTATGCGTCAGGTCTATTTCATGTCCGCTGGAACTGTTCGGATTCACGGCCAAATCGTAGTGGTGTTCGGGGGCCAACCCGAGGACCAGGCAGTAGTAGTTTCGCTTGATGGGATTTGCCTCATTAAGAACGATACCATAGGAAGGATGAGGATTATGCATGATGCTTCCTGCCTGTGTCCCGGCGAAATGTGGATCATCCCTGTATTCCTGCCATCGTTCAAGATATGCAGGAACGAGCCATGTGGGCCACTCGTTTGTATGGATAATTGAGGGATAGTAGTTATAACATCTCAATGCCTCCAAAGCTCCCTGTGACATAATTCTAGCTCTTCGTAGTTTGTCTTCTGATGTTGAACCACCATAGGGTGTATCAAGATACTTGGCATTCTCCAAATAGAGAACGTCAACCCTGGACTTCTTGCCGTGTGGGCGTCTCAACATACGTGCCCTGAGTATGTTCACGACATCCGCAAAATTGTCCCAGCTCACGGATTGTGAATTATCGTCGAAGCTGGGGAATTGCACGGAAAAGCAATGGCCTTCGTATCTTGGGCTATAGTTTGCGAATATTCGGTCCCTGTCGGATTCATACAGCGCAGTGACTATTACTACATGGAATCCCAATTCACTGAGGACATCCGCAATGTCAGTGGTATAGATACCAACTCCCCCAGCACTTCCACTAAATTTTGATTCAGGAGAAATCAGAGCAATGGTACCGATATTGATGGATTGCAAGATATCAACCGCAGCCTGGCGCATATCCATGCCGGATTTGTTTGTCTCGTTTACCGCGATTCGTATCAAAAAGTCGATTATCCTATCCCTCATGCGGGTGTTACATTCGCTTATTTCAGCGAGAAGGTTAGAAAGCTCGGCTATTCCGAGTTTCTGGTACTTGTAAATCCAGGTAGTAGTTATTTCAAAGAGTTTAGTGAACCGTTCAAATCCGCCTTTGTCCTGCTCACAGGCTTCTGCAAAGACTCTGGCAATATATGAGTGTCTTACTCGGTCTTGCTTTCCATATCTCTGATACCGTATAAAAGAATCAGGTATCATATACTCTTCGCTTAGAGACCTGTCCCTGTAAATAATTTCGTAGACGTGGGAGGATGTAGGAGAAAGGACCCCTCCGAAACCCAAATGGAGCAGTTCTTCGCCGGACCAATATTCCTTCTTACCTCTCCTGGTCCGGCCCTCGGCGTTGTTGTATCTCTCTACCAGCTCGTACGTCTCATCAATGTCTATGTCGGCGACCGTTGTGGAACCAGAGGAATCTCTTAAGGTGAAATTGAATTCCCGGGACACCGCCTGTTGGCCTTCATAATGCGGATTCGGGAAATTGAATACGCATAGAAAACTCTGCCCTTTATACGACCTGAGAAACGCGGCTATCCGGCCGTTGTTGGTCTCTATCGGTGTTATCTTCCCTTTGCTGAGCGCAGGATTCTCATCTGCAAACCTGTACAATCCTCTCAGGTAGGAGCCAAAGCCTTGCAGCAGGGGATATGCAGACAACAGCTTCTGCCTCGCATCGGCCTCTCCCTGCCATGGGTGTGACATCCTGTTAAATGTCCAGTGTTTCCAACATTCGGTGTAGGCGGCATTGAAACGTTCTCTTATTGGACCGGCCTCTTCGCCGGGCAGCCGGCTAATATGATACATCAAAGGTCCGTAGCTGCTGAAGACAAGGAATGCAGCAGCAGGCCAAATCATGTTTTGATAATTGCTCGGGGGGGATTCCTCATCGTGGGTGTTGAAGAAAGAGAGTGTCTGCCCCCCACAGTCTTTATATACTCTGTTCAGGTAGGTAATTGTGCCATTGAGCCCAAAGGCGGAATTCACGTTCTGTCCGTCTCTGATGGATTCGAGGTTTTTGATAAAGGGATTGTATGGAAATGTCCCCGATTTTATCATTCTCGCTTCGTTTCCGTGCCACTGCTCAGAATATACGATCAAAGCTTCCGGAACAGCTTTTTGCACCTCATAACAAATCTTCAGGATTGGGGCACATGATTCCCAGGTTCCCCTTAAGTCTGCTTGTTCAAACCCACCGGTCACCACTTCTCCGAACAGACGAACCGATGAAGATTCCTTTTGGTCTATAGGGAATACTGTGTCAAATCCGTGGCCAACGTCAATGCGCAAACCAAATCCCATCCCGGCCAATTCTTTATACAACTCAGACAGAAACTCGATATTATCGTAATCACGCATATTGACCATAAAGCTGTCTAACCATTCATCGGACATGCCGTCCCAGCCGGCACGTCTGGTTAGTTTTCCGCTGCCATCGATAATGAAGACAGGCATACCATAGGCATAAGCATGATTGGCTCTCGAAAAATGAGAAACAACGTCGAGCAGAACTTTCATATTAAGCGAATCGGCTTTTTCCCTGAGCCGGATCAATCCTTCGATCCCACCCATGTCCAGCCTGATTGTCTTGCCGTCCCAAATGGAAAAAACCGATGGGTCCGGTCCCGCCTCGCCGGGCCAGCCAAGTTGCAGAGCACCCAAAGGATATATACGAGTGTATCCTTCAGCCCTGATCGCTTCAAGCTGTTCGGAAATGTCGTCGAATGTACCATAGATGAATGCGCCTGTATGATCACGGAGCGGTTGCATTCTCTGATCCAGCCTAAGATTAAACGTATCAGCATAAAAGCTCAAAATCCTCTGACCTCTTTCATCGGGTACGAATTTCAGTAGTCCATTAGAGAAGTCGTCGAATTCCTCGTACTTCCATTTCTTGCCTCCATCAAGAGATACCTGAACGGAATAGTGTATCCAGCCATGTCCAGCGGGTAACTCAGCTCCGAAGCTTATACTGTTATGGCGGCTTGATTTGGAATCCAATGCCATGAGAACCGGCTTCTTCCTGCGACCATTTACCGACCAGGCTACCCTCGCTCGAACCTTGTCTCTATTTATCCCATGCGGTTTGACCGTTGTTATCCGAATGCGAGCACGCTTCGGTCTGAAAACGCTAAGATTGACGCGGCTGGGAGGAAAAGCTGCCGGCCTTTCGGTAAGCACATCCTCCAGGAGCTTGTTTACCTTGAGACTGATAGAGCGACATATTCCCTTGTCTTGATTGTGCCAATAATAGAGCGCTGCATAAAGAAGGCGCAATGACTCATGGTCACCCCTTTCATACAGTATTCGATCCCGGAGTTTATCTATTGACGTATTGACTTCATGTAAGTTGTCCGAGATAAGCCTTTTCGTGATCAAAGAAAAAGACGGATCTTTAGCGTGTGCCTTCAGTCTATCAATCCATCCAGAGATAAAACCACCATGGTCGTGGAAAACGTCGGTCCGGACGTCGCCGTGAAAAACTGAAGCACAAGCAGCTTCCGATGACATAGCATCGATAATTTCAGAGGGACACAAGCGCACAACCTTGATAAGATTTCCCTGGAGTTTATATACTATTATGATTGAAGCTGAGACGATAAACAGATCTTTGAATCCCATGATCGTCTTCTCGACCTCTTCAAAAACAGTGCAACTCTCGCTGGCAAACGTGTCGATATCCTTGCTTATAGTGGCCCTAATCTTCGACTTAGGTCTTACTCCGAGGTCTGAGACGACCCGCAAGATGGCCTCAGCAGCTTCTCTTCCGCCAAGCCACTTCCAAAATCTTTCCAAAAGGATTATGTTATCTATTTGTCTAAGGCTTAAAAGCCATTCCGGCAAGCCAAATGCGTCATTGTGAGAACTGAGTTCCTCGGCGGTTGATTCGAGAATTTCTCTATGGGAGGCATAGAAATGCAGACTATGGATTCTAACCTGTGAAATGTGAAAATGGGGATTGCAGAGGTGAAACAATGCGCGCTCAAATTCACCAACTAACATTCGTTTCCGATTCTGATTGTCCTTATTCTTAAAATCTAAAAGTCGGCGATTTAGCACCAACTCATGCGGCATGAGATTAATAGTACCTTCGAACGTGTCGCTGATGCGGAGGTGAATTTTTTTTCCAAGAAGAGCGCTATATAGTTCCTGACAGTCCTTCTTAATCACTCTTAAGGTTTGATTTAGGCTGTTCCTCAAGAACGCTGTTTTGTCTTTTCCATGTGTTGAAGTGATTGATTCGCTGTAGTCAAATTGGCATTTGTCCAAAGCATCGAGATGAAATACTATGACCTTATCAGTCATGCCTGTCTTATTCCAGCCTTTTGAATAGTCCACAACAATTTCACTCACGAAATCTCTTTGATCCTTTCAATATACTTATAAAACAATTCTGAAAGGATCACCTGCTTTCTATATTTTACGACAAATGTACCGTTGTTTGCTCCAAAATAACAGCAATTTTTTCTCAGGGGGAGTTCTCAGCAATGATTTACCTGCAGGACTTAAAGTGGCAGATAGTATTTCGGTTGCCAGTGCCAAACGACTGACTAAAGGCTAATAGAAGGGATCAACCGGCAAGCCATATTACGATGATAAGCAATAACACAGCAAGGAACCAACCCACAACCGCAATCCAAAATAGTGGTGTGGTAATCAAAGGCACTTCGCTCAGCGCTTCCCTCGATGTGTCCGCGTTGCCTTCTTGATTTAGTGAAGTTAACGCCGAAAGGTCGATCAGGTTACGAGCTTGGACGGGTGGCCGACCATCAGCTACAGCTTGGAGGTCTTCTATCAGATCAGTAGTAGTTGCATAACGCTTAGCGGGTTTTTTGGCCATACACAGTTCTATAATCTCGCAAATCCCGTTTGTCAGTTCGGGATTGATGTGATCTGGCGGTACGATAGGCTCGTCGAGATGCTTCATTAGTATAGTGGATACATCCGGACCCTCGAAGGGCGGCCTGCCAGTTAACATGTGGTAGAGCGTAGAGCCGAAGTTGTAGATATCGGCTCGTAGATCAATGTCCACTTTACCGCGGATCTGTTCAGGGGATATATAGTATGGCGTTCCGAAAGCCTTACCTGCTTCGGCTTCTGCTGC
This sequence comes from uncultured Pirellulales bacterium, assembly GCA_964530105.1. Taxonomy (GTDB): domain Bacteria; phylum Planctomycetota; class Phycisphaerae; order Sedimentisphaerales; family Anaerobacaceae; genus JAFGPJ01. The sequence continues at coordinate 13,908 of CAZHBL010000009.1, forward strand.
TTCCCGGTCACTGACGGCCCGTGCCAAGCCCATGTCTGCGAGCTTTGCGACACCATCGCTTGTGATTAAGATGTTCTTCGGTTTGACATCGCGGTGTATGAGTCCAGCCTGGTGGGCATGATTCAAGGCTTTCGCGATCTGGATGGCAATGGCCAACGCATCCTCTTCAGAGTACGGACCTTCTTTGACAAGATGCTCGTGCACCGTATGACCTTCAACATACTCCATGATAAAATAGTGAGCATCGCCATGTCTTCCGACGTCCAGTGCAGCGACAATATTCGGGTGGTTCAGTTTTGCCGCTACGCGTCCCTCAGCGTAGAAACGCTCGATGAACTCAGGGCTCTTACTGAACTTCTTGGGAAGTATCTTGACCGCAACCAATCTGTTGAGGCTAAGCTGCCGTGCCTTATATACTGTTGCCATGGCACCTGCTCCGAGACGTCCAAGCAATTTATAGCCGGGAATCTGTCGCGGTGGCGGGACAGCTTTGACGATCCGTACGGCTGCACTCAAACGACTGCAAAGAATCGCCATGTCCACAGGCTTGACAAGATAGTCATCGGCACCTGATTCAAAGCCAGCCACCACATCGTCTCGAGTGTCGCGACTGGTGAGAATGATTGTATAGATAAACGGAAGGTTGAGACTATTTCTGATGCGACGGCAAATCTCGATCCCGTCAAGTTCAGGCATTTGCCAGTCAAGAATGGCAACCCGTGGAGCTCCATGCTCCTGGAGAATATCCCAGGCTTGTTGGCCGTCCTCCGCTGTAGCAATCTCGTAGCCCCACTTTTGGACGTTCTGGCTTAGCAGCTTTCGCCACATTGGATCGTCGTCAGCGATTAGCACTTTCATTTGCAGATCCCATCTGTTGGCACGGGATTCAAACTTACGGCTAAATCAAATCGTCCAGCAACAGCTTAAGCCACTCAATTTCTTTGACAAGTACCTGCCATGCTTCCTCTGCGTCGAGCAGATTCTTGTCGCGCCCCATAGTTTCAAGTCGCAGCGCTGCCTCTGCAGAGCGTTCAGCTCCGAATATCCGAATAGAACCTTTGAGCGTATGCGCAGCTAATTGCAGTTCTGATACATCCTCGCTCGTGATCGCATCCCGTATTCTTTTCATTAGTTTCGCAGATTCTACTGCGAACAGTTCAACAATCTCTTTTAAGGCCTCTTCGTTTCCTCCGGTTTGTTCCAAGATTTTATTGCGGTCGAGAACTTCTTTTTCATTTGCAATTACGTTGTCTTGCAATTGGGATCCACATACTTTTGTAGCCGTCATCTCAATAGCTTTATAAAGATCCTTTGCGCGAATGGGCTTGGCGATATATCCATCCATCCCAGCTTCAAGGCATCGCTCCCGGTCGCCTTTCATCGCATGGGCAGTCAACGCTATGATGGGAATATGTGCTCCGGTCTTCTTTTCTCTATCACGAATGATAGCAGTTGCTTCGAATCCATCCATAACGGGCATCTGGACGTCCATAAGTAAAACATCAAATGACTCACTACCGAGGGCAGAAAACGCCTCTTGCCCATTATTGGCTATGGTGACTTTGTGTCCACGCTGTTCGAGGATGTTTACGGCAACCTTCTGATTTACTAAACCATCTTCAGCCAGCAGGATACGTAGGGATTTCGTACTTTCGGGATATTCACGAACGATAGCTGCCGGAGTTACTTCGTCAGCCGTAGCAACGCTAAGGGCTTCAACAATAGAATCCAATAACTCCGATTGTTTCACTGGTTTCATCAGGCAGTAGTCGATGCCTAGACTCCGGCAACGGCTACTACTCTCTAAATTCCCAGCTGATGACAACATGATGATTCTCGTCGCACTCAGATCAGACCTCTGTTTGATCTGTTCGGCCAACGCAAAACCATCCATCTGCGGCATCATCCCATCCAACAATGCCAAGTGAAAAGGTTCACGGTCTTTGGCGGCCTTTTCCATCTCCAAAAGTGCCGCCCGGCCATTATCCACGGCGGTCGGCTTCATGTTCCAGTTATTTAGCATTTCCTCAAGAATTAGCTGGTTTGTCTTATTGTCATCTACGACCAGCACCCGCAGGCCATATAAAGTTTCGGGCTCAGTAGGCGGCTTGGCTGGTACATCCTTCTGTTGGGAGAAGACCGCATCGAAATTAAATATGCTACCCTTTCCCACTTCGCTTTCTACCCACATCCGTCCATTCATTAGTTCAACCAAGTGTGATGAAATCGCCAATCCCAAACCTGTACCTCCATAACGACGAGACATAGAACTGTCCGCCTGGCGGAAGGCCTCGAAGATTATTTGCTGTTGTTCCGGTAGGATGCCGGGCCCAGTGTCACTGACGGTGAAATGTAAACGAACATTGTCATCGTGCAGCGATTCCAGCTTCACATTCACAGCAATTTCACCCTGTTCGGTGAATTTTATTGCATTGCCGGTTAGATTAACAATGACTTGGCAAAGGCGTCCTGGATCACCAACCAGGTCGTCCGGAATGTCAGGGGGAATGCGGTACGTCAATTCCAGACCTTTTTCAGAAGCGCGTCCGGCAAGCGTTTGGAGTGTATCGCCGAGGGTATCGCGCAACTTGAAACCGACTGATTCAAGTTCAAACTTGCCCGCTTCAATTTTGGAAAAGTCAAGGATGTCGTTTATCAGCCGCAGCAGCGTGTCTGCCGACTGGCTGGCCAATTCCAGGTACATACGTTGCTGATCGGTTAGATTTGTGTTAAGCAACAAATCGATCATCCCAGTAATGCCGTTCATTGGAGTTCTGATCTCATGACTCATAGTGGCCAGGAACTTGCTTTTCGCCAGGCTGGCAACCTCAGCAGCTTCTTTGGCCGCCTTCAGTTGCACTTCGGCGCGCTTGCGATCGGTTATATCCCGAGATATGCCAAAAGTACCGATGACCTCTCCTTCAGAACTGAGAAGAGGAACCTTGCTCGTGGAAACCCACCTTACCCGCCCATTGGACCAGGATTGCTCTTCCTCCTTGCCCACAACTGCATTACCTGTCTTCATTACTTCCTGTTCGTCAGCCAGATACTGCTCGGCGCGTTCTGGATCGAAAATATCATGGTCGGTTTTGCCAATGGCCTTGGAAGGTTCCCTAAGATTAAAGTAATCCGCCAGCGCTTTACTGATTCGAATGAAGCGACTTTCGATGTCTTTGAAGTAGATGTAATCCGGCGAATTTTCCATAAGCGTAGCCAACAGGAAACGTTCATAGGCAAGATCCTTTTCTGCCTTTTTGTGCTCTGTGACGTCCCAGAAGATCACCTGTACGCCAATAATCTTCCCGCCGGCATCGCGTACAGCGGATTTCATCACCTGGACATAGCGAGTCTCACCGTTCTTTTCATTCTCTTCAATCGTCTCAAATAATTCACCAATCTCAATTACTCGCCGGTCGTCCTGTTGATACTTTTGTGCCAATTCTTGCGGATAGAAATCGAAGTCGGTTTTTCCAATAATTTTTTCAAGTGGCTTTCCTAGCAAGTCGCAAAACGACTGGTTAGCAAATGTGAATCGACCGTCAATATCTTTGCGAAGCACATGGACAGGCAAATTTTCCACGAGAGACGAATACAAGGCCTGGGAGTCTTTAATCACCTTCTCCACCCTCGTTCGCTCAGCTATTTCCCTTTTCAATTCCTGGTTGGTATTAGCGAGTTCGGCTGTACGCTCTTGAACCCGCTGTTCCAACTCCTCGCGAGCCTCTCGAAGTGCCTGCTCCGCCTGTTTATGCTGGATGAGCCTCCACATGCCCTGCATCAGCAGTGTCAATTGTCGAACGTCCGATTCATCATAGTCTTCATCTTTGTTCCCAACACCAGCGACAGCGACGATGCGTTCGCTGTCAAACACGGGGATGTTCATGTGACGAACCACTTTAACGTGACCTTCCGGATACCCCTTTTTCAATGAATCAGGAGCTGAATAATCATTTGTGATAACGGGTTTTCGCCGACGCACCGCTTCTCCCCAAAGTCCCGTCGTCTCCACAGAATAGACAATCGGTTTATCAATAATAGCGCATTGTTCCATGGCCGTTTTTGACCAGGAATGCATAGTGAGAACCGTCTCATCCTCATTCATAAAGGCAAGGTAACCAATCTTGCTCTCGGTCAGTCGAACTGCGGCTTCAAGAGCAAAGTCGGTGACTTTCTGCATCGGAGCAGCCGACATTTGAGCTAATTGCAAGAGGGCTTCCAGACGGGAGCGTTCGAGAAGCAATGCCGCCTCGGTCCGATGGCGTTCTTCTTCCAGTCGTATGCCGTTCAAGGCAAATGCAAGATCTCCGGCAACCTCTTCGAACAGGCTTTGTTCTTCCTTGTCAATGGCGCGATCACCATCAACGGAGGCAATCATCAAGCCGAAAACTTCTCCACCATATTCCAGGCGGGCGGACATGGCTTTCCTACCGAGACATCTTCTGGCTATTGGACAGTCGCCACATGTGGACACTGGATCATCAATTACGAACGCTCCTGTTTGTGATAAGGCTCTTTTCGTGCAGTAGTTCCAATCGCCACGCCTGCCACGATCCACAAGTAACTGGAAATCCTCACCCAGCCTTGCCTGGGCCGCAAAGGTCAATTTTCTCGATTCATCCAGGCCGATTATACAAATACTGTAGTAGCCGCGAGTCTCACTGAGGCACTCGCAAGCTTTTTGAATCAGATGCTTGCGGTCTTTCTCTCTGGCTATTAGCTGGCTAACATTTCGGATAGCCCGCAATAAACTGTTCAGATGCTGAATCTTTTTCTCCGCTCGTTTGCTGTCAGCGGTCTCATTATTCAGATCTCGGTTTGAATTTTCCATATTAGATATTGGATAATATAACAAAATTTCAAAGTGGCCTGACCATACCTGGTTCCTTATGGATCATGTATCAGTCACAGGTCACTATGATGCACCTACAAAGATGTGAAATAGTATTTTTCTGCCACTATTAATTTATATTTCTATACCCTATATTGATAGCATAAACACAGCATATAATCTAACAAAATCCAGTTGTGTTAGCAAGGCTACAGAAATTCAAGCTAAGGGCTCCAAAATGAGACATTCGAACAAATAATTATCACGATTCAAAAGAGGCAATTTTACTCTAAAACGGCCTTTTTTCTCTTTGAGTCTTTACTTTTTATTCTCGAATCGAAAATTTTATATCCAGTCCTTATCCTTATCTCTTTTTGGTCATTTACGAAGAGCTCAAAGTCATAATAATATAAAGCATCAATCGCAGGTGTTCTTCTCCGGCAATGCCAATGTCACCAATATCATTAGAAATTTGCTCAAATAGATTTGCACTCTTGAGTACAACAAGAGCAGTGTCGTTATTCTTTGTTGCTATGTCGCTGTCACTCTTTTTTTCTTCTGTCATTCGCCACTCCCCTCAATAGCATTTATTCCGAGAATGTCATCTACTGTTGCTGTTGAACACTCATAATTCCCGCATATTCGCCCGTCAAACGGTGGCAATCCTAACTCCAACTTATAGGCTATGTTTTGAACCTTTAACCGTAATATTAAGCTCTCGTTCTGCTGCATTTGTCGCATGATTTTTTTCCTGTATTCTTCGTTAATCATGCCGTTTATTTCTCATTCCTAAATTTCTTGTTTCTTCAAATGTCCTACGATCCGGGCAACCTAACGAAATCCAACGTTCAATATCCGAACGTCTGAATCTGGTCGAGCCAACAATTTTCAGTGGCTTAACAATTCTGCCGCTTGACGATAGCCGGAAAACCTGACGTTTCGACAAGCCGAGAATGTTCCCTACTTCGTCTGCCGTAAGCAACTGTTCTGTAGTTTGTGTATCTTTCATTCTTAACTCCTTAATCATTTCATTACTTTTCAGCACGTCACTATAGTCAATTCTACTTGGTAACAAATTGGGTTGTTTTTTGTTATTTTGAGGACTTGACGTGACAGTTGATACGTGGTGTGGAGTATTGGATTTGGGTTATAAAAAATTTTTTATAGTGCAGGAAATAACAGAATAGAACAAATTAATTATGTTATTTGTTCTGATTCAAACGTCGTCGGCAGGCCATTTCAGCAGCTTTGCCGCTTTTGATACCGTGTTTCTTAGCAGCCTTATTCCAAGCGGCTTTTACGTCGTTAGTTTTCTCGTAATGCCTTTTGTAAGATGCTTGCACTTCTTTTAGTTTTTCAACTGTGTATTTTGGCTTTCGACCTCTTTTGTCTGTCTTATCGGCGATAACATTTTTTACAAACTCAAGTGCTGTTTGGATCAAGGCAATTGTTCCACCACCTCTGAGACTTCCATAGTAAGACCAAAAAGATTGTACCCACGAGTCCTCAACACTGTAGATATCATTGTTGATAGGGACAAAACTTGGTGACGGCAGCATTGCATCATGGATTATTGCCAACAAAAAACAATAATCAGGTAACAAATCTTCCTGCTTTTGAGGTTGCCATTGTTTGGGATACCCACCTTCAATAAGAGGAGCTAAAATATAAGGTGGATTGATAGGAGCTTCTTGATTTCCCTGTTTTTTCAATCCAAAGAGCACTTCATACTTGGTAATAAACAAACGTACGTTTTCCCGGAAATAGTACAAGTTTTTTGGATTGTTAGTGATTAGCCGATCAACTTGTCGGGCAATTTCCAACAAGAATTCATTTTGGCTGTTCCATATCTCAAAAGGATCGTCAGGCATAATTAATAATTGTACATATTTTGCACTCAAAATACAAGATTTTCCTTGCTTTCAAAACGTATAAAATCTATAATAAAATACAGCAAATCCGGTAACTTTGAAGCGACAACATTCTATTTTTATTCTTTTTTTGGTGCACCAACATGTAACAATAAATATTCGGAGGTAGGAAAATGAAAACGAACAGAAACCTTTTTATCGCTATAGTTGCGGTACTTCTCCCTGCTGCTATTTGGATTGTTGCAGAGGCAGGCGTTAAATCAGAATCATCCGTGAAGCCATATTTAACTCCGGAAGACTATGATAACTTCTACCGAATTGTGAAGAAATCACGACCAGTTTTAAGAAATCAGGTTGACATCTTGAAGGGGCTTGGTGCTGTCAGAGTAGGTGTTGAGGAATTGACGCCTATGGCAGAACAACTTGGATTAACCAGACAAACATTGCGAACAGATGTCGAATTGCTACTTCGCAAATATGGTATTGAAGTCGAGAAAAATCCAAAAACCAATTATCTCTATGTTACTGTGGGTGTGATGCGAAATGAAATCGGGGTTATCGGTTACAATATATCAGTTGAATTCAGTGACATTGTTATCCTCGTGAGAAATCCTGAAATAATCACGTCTGCCTCTGTGTGGCAGATGGGGGGATATGGCACGGTTGGCAGGGATAATTTTAAGGAGATTCGTACAACTGTCGAAGACTTTGTAAAAGCCTTCATCAACGACTACCTTGCAGCAAATCCAATAGACCGGCCAACAAAGCAAAATGACAACAAGTCAAAAACTGACTAATCATTAGCAATTTCATTGCTCGGCTTGGGTGTGGTGATGTTGATATGAAGGTAAACATAGAATAAATTTGAGGTCTTAAAATGCCTTTGTGGTTACACTGCATTTTGTCTATTGTACTAACGCCTTTAGTAATTCTTATTGTGAGCGTAGTGGTTAGAGTCACGGTCAATATCTTGCCAAAGATGATGTATGGTGATTTGTTGAACATAACGGCAATCTTCCTGACGGTTGTATCTTTGTGTACAGGCATTTTATTTTTCTGGAATGAAGTTCATATTTGGGCCAGCCTGTCATTTTTGCTGTTTGCAACACTTCTCTGTCAGTACATTCCGTTTTTTAGAGATGCCTTCATGTTTGTTGGTGACGTATATGCAGAAGAACATTATAGAAACTTGCAGTTTGTTATTTGGCTTTCGTCAGGCGTCTATTTTTCTTACACGATACTTGGTCTGTTTCAAGCAAGAGCAATGAGAAATGTAGAGACCTTTTTTACAACAGAAAGGATTTTTGCAGTAATAATCTTGGCACTTTGGATTTTCTTGGTTTTCGATATGAGGAAACACTGTCGATTTCAAGGTGGGTTAGCATGGTCAGTCATGTTTCAGCATACAATATTACCATTTATTATTGGTGTAATGTTGCTTATGTCGAGGAATTTTGTAGTGCTTTTATTTGGTGCTGTCACGTGGTTACTGTCGATTTTCTTTCCTCGGTTTTTCATGTTTATCTTTCCATTAATAGTTGGATTCTTTCTTGGGCAAGCCTTATTTTCCTATTGGCAGCCATTGCCAACTTTTTGGCATTATGCTGCTGGGCCGATAGGAATTATGGTGATGTTCATTGTCTGTACAGTTATTACAGCAATTGTAACCACACATCCGCATAGTACCGCTTGAAACATAATATAGCCCGTTGGGACGGTGATTATCCTCTTTGGCTTTCAAATTTATTCTATTTTTTTAAGGTTCGTCTCATATTTGGACACAAGTCGTCCACATATTTCTACTCATAAAGGCTCTTGTTTACCAACTTCGCAAGTTGGCTGTTCGGGATTTTTGTTTCAGCAGCTTTTCTTAACAGCCGGTCTACAGCTTCGCTTCTGAGAAACTGTGTTGTGAAATCAATTTCTTTTTTATCCGATTGATCTTTAGCATCTTGCTCGAATCTGAGCAACAGTACAGCAAGGCCGATTTGTATTAGATAGTTGACTCTGGATTGTTTTGAATAGACACCTCTCGGAAATAAATCATAGAATTCTATCTGCTCAAGCAAGCTCTCATCAACCCTAACTTTCTTCAGATTACGTTTGTTTGTGGTTTGCATTTTTATTCCTTGTTTTCAAATTGAAATTGATTCAAATTTTATAAAAATTTTGTGCGTGCCTCTACTTGTGTCTCAGCACCCCCGGTGGGGGCTTTTTTGTTTGCGGTTTTGCTTTCTTTTCAAGATTACTCCTTTTGTTGGTTGGTAGAGGCCCGGACAAGCGTCAAGATCGCTGTTCGTATGTCTGAGGGTAGCTCCGTCCATGCGTTCACGACTTCGGCCAGATCGTCTGGCTTGTTGCTCAGCTTGTTGTCCAGCTTGTCGGAACGGGTTACTTTGATTGTGTAGGTGCTGTCATTGCTTGGCACTTTGGCAGGTCTGTTTGATGCTTTTGAACCGTCCGCTTGAGTTGACGTAACCTCTTTATTCTGGGTAGACTTAGACGTGTCTTGACTCTTGCTGTCACCAGTAGTCTTAGAGGATTTGTCCAACACGCCCGGCAGGATTCGGACCTGCGACCTACGGATTAGAAATCCGTTGCAGGGCGATGTAAGTCCTTGTAAACAAAGGACTTCAAAAAGTGACTGGGAAGAAACTGGACAGTCTCAAAATTCCATATCACCCGAAGACCCAGAACTGGCAAAACTCATAGAAGAATGGTCTAAACTTTCGGATGATAAGAAAAAGGCAATTATCAAGATGACAAGCTAAACGTCCAGTCAATCCACACTTGAGTTTATGTTGAAAGGGGGAATTGTCAAGATAGAAATACTCGCTCTTGAGTGTTCCCAACGAATATGGACATTGGCAAACAGTTCATGACCTTACGCCACAGATACGTAAGGTTAGACTACCCCAAAATTGAAGACCTCCTGCACAGACCTCCCGCTACCCTAGGGAACATTTCTGTGTTTATCAATACTCGCAGGAAAGCCAATACTTGATATAATTGGTAAAAAACTACCAAAAACTGAGCTGGTTATTTTGGCGGCCAAGATTCAGCATGGGATATAAACAAGCTATACACTTATGGAAAAACTATTTATTTTTGGATAGTAAGATTTCTCAGAAATAGACGAAACTACGGCTTGGGCAGTGCCGTACAGTAGTAGCTAATTCACCCATATTATTCTGTTTCGTCGGAGATAAAAGTGGCTGTGACAAGCCGTTTTACTCCATATAGATGGATACAATGTAATAGTACCATTCCAGTGTTCGGTGAGATTCCACCGGGGATGTCCCGTCAACAAATTCATTTGCAGCATTTTTCCACAGCCACACGGGCATAAAAGTGCAACACACCACTTATATTTATCCTCGCCTATAACATAAACTGTGTTTGGTTCCAGGCAATCCGGCGGTTCGGGAATGGAAAAAATTTTCAGAGACGGCTTTGTTGAAAATAGCCCATTTAACTCCCGTAGAATATTTAAAAACCAATTCATTTTGACACCATCATTTCACTAAGGGAGGGTTTTCCGAGTAACGGGGATACATCGCCATGTCCTATATGGGGTATTAACACTTTGCAAGGTTCACCTTCGCAGGCATTATATAAAAATCCTCCCGTAAGACTTATACGATATTCTGCGTATTCAGAATTTGGTTCATGCCTATATGGGTGTAAACGGGCCAGAAATTCATTTACAGCCATACTCGCCAGCAGCATGTTGATACTGATAACGGCGGGACTATCCTCCTGTGCACCAACAATATATTTTGACTTCAGCATCTCTTCATAGGTGTCAGGATCTGTTCTCCTTATCGAATCTGCCCGCACCTGCTCCAAGGTGTAAACTCCCCGGCTCAGTAGGCTTGATTTACCTGGTTGAAGATAGTGGACACTTCCGCAGACTTCATTAACACCTCCTTTTCCGTCTGCTTTCAATTTTACCCCCATATCAAAGTATGGAATTAAGTAAAATGTGGCTAATGTATTTAATAAGTGGCGGCCTTCAATCCCATCCATACAACCAAAAATTACATCGCATTCGGCAACAGCCTTTATAACTTCCGGAGAGCAGAGATTTTTAGCAAAGGTGGTTACTTTTGTATCAAGCCCCATTAATTTAACAGCCTCAGATAACACTTCAACTTTTGGCCTTTGCAAGAGAGCATCTTCATATTTTGAATTTATAATCCGATTCAGATTTCTTTCCTCAATATGATCAGGGTCAACTAAGACAAGTTCCCCAACCCCTAGACGGGCAAGCTGTTCGACAACAGGGCTTCCTGTGCCGGAACAACCTACTACAGCTATTGCTAACTGCTTAATTGCCTTTGTTGTTCCCAACCCAAATGCCTGGGCATGTGATTCAGTAAAATTTGAAACTTTATCTGGTACTTCCAGATGGCCCCAGGACTGAATATCATCCCCAACTACAGAGATTAATGACAAACGAGTGATTTCGCCACCTTCAGAAAGTTCATGGGCCTGAATATGTCCATCAGGCAGCATTATTGCAATCAGGTTTATCAGATTTGCATGGTTCGCAGGGCGAATATAATAGCTTGTAAGGTCGGCTTTATGCAGGCGGTCAGATTCTAAAGCATCTGTCGAAAATGCATTAACATTGAATATATGGAGAATTGTCTGGTTTCTTTTAGCCGCTTTATCGAGCAATAAACTGTAATCTGGAATACTATGAGCTAAATTTTCACCAGTGTTATCATGCGGGATCAAATGGATATCATTTAACATAAAACAACGAGCGGTCTCACTAATCCGCTGCCCGCAAATGGCGATGGCTTGGGCTTTTTCTGGCTTCCCTGAATACAAATGTGCTTTCAAGGAAACATGTTGATCTTCTGTCATTCTTAACTTGATTTTCATGAAATTACGCCATCTTGAATTCTCGCTCAAGCAAGCCCGTGACAAGCGTCAGATGTGTCCCCAAATTGTCCACCCCAGGTCTCCATGGGTTTTTTGATGTCCGGTGACGAGACCATCGCTGCCAGATTTTGCCGTCTAATTGCTGCTGAGCCAACGCCTTAATCGCTTTTCCATCTTTGCGTGAAAGGTGTGGAGAGAAATAAACCATGTCAATTTGTGTGTCTGGATAGCTTGGATTGATTCTTACAGCGGCAGAGATGGAATTATGGTTATAACCTGCGGGAACGGAGAAATTGTGCACAATTACCCATTGGACACCATTTTCCGTGACGGATTCCCACTCGAATCCATGTGCCTCAAGGTACTCTATGTCTTCCTGTGACAGCTGAAATTGGCGACGCATGCTTATCCTTCCGTTGGATCGATGGCCATAGTCTCAAATTTTTCTACGCCCGGTGCGGTAAAATCCACTTCTTCATCCAACCCAATTCTTTCTCTTTTGCCGCCATGCAACTTTTGTACAATCATATGTCGCTCTGGTGGAGTCTTGCCTGCTAACTCCAGCAGCTGCAGGCCAGTCATAGACGGAACGTCCACAACATGCTTTTCTTTATCAATTTTTATTCGATAATGCTTGTCTTTGGGCGGTTTTTGCCCTGTTTTGGCATATTTTTCGATGTCAATGATTTCATCGGCTATGCCTTGAGTGGTTTGCGGGTTGTCGTTTTCAACATCACAATTTTTCTGGGGTTCCATGATTTTTACTCCTAAAATTTACGATCCTTCAATTTGCTTATAAGTTACCTATGAACAATACGATTATCCGTTACACGAAACGATATATATTGCCTATTTCCGGACGGAAAACTCTTCGGCATTACTTATAATACGAAAAACCGTTACATCGCCGATGTTTGCGATTGTATTGTAACGGTTTTCCGTTTAAACTTATGTGCTTATGATAGATGATCAAAAAAAGACAATTACGCAACCTAATGAATCTTCGATAAACGCTTTGTCTGCTGAGACCGATGAGGATCTTCTGGCTTACATCAGCTGGAAGGATGATGACCCTGATATTGCAAAGCAGGCCTGGGCGGAATTTTACAGTCGACATGCTGAGTTTTTATATGGAGTGTGTTATCAAAGTTTTGTTAAAGATATTGGTATTGAAGGCGTCAAGGATCTGGTTGCCGATACATTTTTAAAGGTGTGGGACTATGCTGCTCAAAAATTTACTCCTGCCGAGAAGCCCAAGGATGATGAGTCCAAACGCCTCAGAATTAGGGCCTGGTTGGCAGCAATCACTAAAAACATGGCCAGAGATAATCTCTCCGGACAAAACTCTGAGGTAAATTTGGATATTGAGCATTGGCAGGACATTCCCGAGGAAAGCAGCCTTCCAAAATCATTAGCAGCAGAAATTACCGGTATGTTAATGGAAAGTATATTAAACCTGATCGCAACTTTAAAGGCTCTATTGACGACGTTCGTATCTACAGCTACG
>CAZHBL010000010.1:0-26294 GCA_964530105.1 uncultured Pirellulales bacterium
TTCGTATTTCAGAGTTTTAATGACTCTTTCCGTGACAGAAATTGACCCATGTTTTCCTACGGCTCCAAATCGAGGTTTTACATTCCAACTATCCAGTAGTTCTGCAAAAACATTTCCGGTAAAAACACCGGCCTGATCTGAAATAATATGTTTAGGTGCTCCATGTTTTTCGATAGCACTTTCCAAAGCATTATTGATCCATCCTGAATTGGGTCCTTCAAGCGGAGTCACGGACATGACTTTACGGGAAAAATGATCAATCACAACAAGGATATGAATAGGCCAGGGTCCCCAACACAAAACCATTGTGGTGTCGACAGACCAAACATGATTTGGATACCAGGCAGGAATGGAGCGGGATTCTGTTTTCTCTTGAGCTTCTCTCGGAATTTCAAAAGATATAGGAGTGTTTCGGGGCTTTGATCTTTGAAGGATATTGCGAACAGTAGAGGCTGAGATAAAGATATTCAAGAGAGCTAGCTGGTTTGCTATCCGAATCCGTCCCCAGTCGATGTTTGATTTTGTTATTTGCCATATCAGAACTGCAATTTCCATGTGTGTTTTATTGGCTGGAATACTGGTTTGCTGCCGATCTTCGATCTTATGCAACCACCGGTAGAGAGTAGATCTGGCGATGCCAAAATACTCAGTTATCCTACGCCTTGGTATCTGGTATGTTTCCATTTGCCAGAGGATGAAAAGCTTCTCTCGAAGGGTGTATCGAGTGTTTTTCTGTTTCTTCTTGATCCCTTTTTGAAGGATTGACACCTGCATCTGTAGCTGTTCAACCATGTCCCTGAGAAAGATGATTTCCTTGTCTTTGGCATCTACCTCCATGGCAGCAAGGCGTTTTAAGCTCCGTTTCCGAACTATGCCTGAAAATCGAGCCGCAATTACGACTGCTTTGATGATCAGCGATACGGCAAAGTTGGTGATGTCGGGATTCTTGTCCATGATGTCTCTTTTATGCTCCTCCAAGGTATACAGAAAGCCAATTTGAGAGGGAAATTATAGCAGAAAGTGGGCAATATGGCGAGCGAGGAGCCCAAGGATGTAAATATCTATTTTGTAAAAGGTTATACTAAATGTCACGTGGTACTATTGGCCCTTGACAAGTGCAACTGGTTTTTTACATTGTGAACCATTCATCTCATTCGGAATGAAACTGCCGTGATTTAATCTGATGTATCTGCCAATGTCAAATTATGGTGTGCCGTAGTCCGATGTGCGTAAATTGAATAGATAATCACTATTGGCATAGCGATTATTGTCAGGATTAATGTAACAATCATCGTTTGACTGCTTGAAGAGGCATTGTAGATTGTAAGATTTTGAGATGGTTCTACACTTCGTAGCAAGTTGGGGTAAAAATATAAATATAATAGTGCCAGAAAACGCCCGACTGCAAGCGATGAAGCTGCGAATGTTTTGTTGAAACTTCCGGATTTGAATCCCCAGGGGATATAAACCACTGAGATGATGAGCAGGATCACCAATAAAGAAAACAGTAGAAGATGATTTTTAAAGATATCGGCCGGGTTGTTTCTCAGCACGATAATTTCTGCAGGTACGGCGAAAATCAGCATTAAGAGCCAGCTTATTAATCCTGCTTTTCTACAAAAGGATTTTATATCTTCTGTACATTTTCTGGCTGCATAACTTGCTCCGTGCATGCACAATAGTGCCGTGGAGAAAATGCCCATCCATATACTGAACGGGCTTATCAGCCTTGACAGATGAAGTTTCATGAGTCCGCTTTCGTTTAAGGTAATCCCCTGGATAAGATTGGCCGTAACGACACCCATGAAAAACGCTATCATAAGACTGGAGATCCCGAAACATAAATCCCAGAAGCTGAGCCAGCGTCCGGTATTGTATCTGTTGCGTAAAGGTATTGAAATTCCTCTAATCATATAAAAAATAAGTAAGACGATAAAAGGCAGGTATAGTCCGCTCAGAAGCGTGGCATAGACCCGGGGAAAAACAGCAAAAAGCATTCCCCCAAACACAATCAACCATACTTCGTTGCCGTCCCAATGCGGTCCGATGATTTGAATTAGCTGCTGCCTGTACTTATATTTGTCCTTCGGTGTAAAAAGGCAAAGAATACCGATACCCAAATCGTATCCATCCGTAATCACATACACGGTCAGAACAAATCCGATGATTAAAAACCACAATGTATTAAAATCCATTAGTATTCCTGTTGTTCATTTAAAGGTTGCGGCCCACGCTTTATATCCGTTACGATTAAAAAGATGTAGAATATCATTATTACCAGATACAGCAGACTGAATAATATGATTGAAGTGAGCACCTCGCCGGCACTGACATTTACGGAAGCCGCATCTGTGGTTTTTAGAACACCGTAAACCACCCAAGGCTGCCTGCCCGCTTCGGTTGTAATCCATCCAAGCTGACAGGCAATAACGGGTAAAGGAATGCTCACGATAAGAAGTATCAGGAACCATTTTGTCCTAAAGATCCATCCTTTGTGTAATAACAGCGTCCCAAAACTAGTAAGCGCGATAAAGAACATACCGAGACCAACCATTAGATGAAACGTCGTAAACGTCAGTGCAAATGGCGGCAATTCATCCCGCTCAAACTGGTCCATGCCTTTAACCTCGGAATTGATGTCATGGAAAGCCATTAAACTCAACACGTAGGGAACTCGAATATCCAAAATCAAATGAGGCGGGTTTTCAACGGGGATCCCAAAAAGAACGATCGGGGCGCCTTTTTGTGTTTTCTCCAGGGATTCTATAGCGGCGAATTTTGTCGGCTGTGTGGAAGCAATCTGGCGGGCGCTCATGTCGCCAAAAGGAAACAGCTCCAATACCGATGCGATAAATCCCGATATGATTGCAAGCTTCAGCGTTTTTACGGCGAGGGCGGTCTCCTTATTTTTTAGATAAAAGTAAGACGAGACACCGGCCATAAACAGCGCTCCGGCAATAAACACTGCGTCTATGGTGTGAAAAAAACGCGGCCAGAGGGATTCGGAGAAGATTACTTTGCTGAAATCATTTAGTATAATTCGACCGTTTTCTATTACATAACCGTCCGGTGTATTCATCCAGGAGTTGGCTACGATAATCCAGAAAGCGGAAAAAGTTGCACCCAATGTCACCATCAGGATTGAAAACCAGTGTGTGCCTCTGGATAACCTATTTCTTCCGAAGATATAGATACCTATAAAAACCGATTCGAGAAAGAACGAAATCATGCCTTCCGCGGCCAGAGGAGTTCCGAAAACATCACCGGCAAAATCGGAAAAACCGGCCCAGTTTGTTCCGAACTGAAATTCCATAACGAGCCCTGTAACTACACCAAAAGCAAATGTAGTGACAAAAATGCGCCCGAAAAATCTTCCGGCTTTTTCCCATGCAGGATCCTTCGTTCTCCATGCAAGAGTTTCGACCGCGAGCAACAGCCATACCATACCAAGGCTTAGAGTGACAAATATAAAGTGCACCCCGATGGTTAATGCGAATTGCAGTCTGGATAACAAAACTGAATCCATTGTTGTATTATCCTAAATTTAAAGGTTTTCTTTCCTTGTATTATATTACTTAGCTGCCATTTGAGGTACAAGAACTATAGCAACAAAATCCTGCATAAAATGCATCACCATAGGAGCTATGAGGCTCTTACGCCACACATAAATTACGGCAAAGCAAGTGCCCATAATACCTATGATAATAACGCCGACCAGACCCTCGTAGCCATGACCGATGGAAAAGATAATTGATGAAATAACAATTGCCGCGACAGGAGATCCTGTAATGGATTTAAGGCGAAGAATCAGATAACCCCGAAAAATCGTCTCCTCGGTAAAAGCCACTATTAATATCATCAAAGTTGCGACTATTTGCTGGATTGTTCCTGTAGGTTCGAGAAATGGTGGGATATGTCCTCTTGAAGAAACCAGCCCTGCGGATTGAAACAGCTCTTCGACAAAAGACAAACAGTAAATCAATGGAAAGTATAGCACTATACCAAGAATAATCTCCTTTTCGTATCCTTTTGAAACCCAACCAATTCGCGTAAAATTCTCGCTATTGTGCCAGAGGAAAAAGCATATAAGAGTAACCAGAGCTAAATCGCTAAGCATTACCCCGACCACACCGGGGAGGAAATTTTCTTTCGAGGAAGGCCCGGCTGTAAAGGAAAATGCCAGTCCCGGCAAAATTAAGAAGCAAAAGGTCAGCACCTCGAATAACTGCTCTCGAAAATCCGGTGAGCCAGTCTTTTCCAAAACCGATATTTTATTTTCTGTCAAATCATCCATATTTTGTATCATCTTTTCTGCTTACGAAACGTGAGCTTTTCAGTGATTTTCTGCACAACCACATAGAAGACGGGAATCAGCAAAATGCCTATAAATGTCGCAACGAGCATTCCGCCAAAGACGGCAGTGCCGAGGTCGCGCCTTGCATTAGCACCGGCACCGGTTGCAATAACCAGCGGGACAGTGCCGAAGACAAAGGATAACGCCGTCATCAGAATGGGACGAAATCTTAACCTTGAAGCTTCAATGGCGGCGTCACGTATAGAGGCCCCTGCTTCATGATGTTTTTTTGCAAACTCCACGAGCAGAATTGCAGTTTTACTGGCAAGTCCAATCAGCAGGACAATTCCTATCTGGGTATAAATATTGTTTTCATATCCTCTGGCCCATGTGAACAGTACGGCACCCAAGAGGGCTATTGGGACGGCAAAAACGATGGCAAAGGGAATAGTCCAGCTCTCATACTGGGCGGCAAGGAAGAGGAACGCAAAAACCGCGGCAATCAGGAATATCTTAGGGGCCTGATGGCCTGCACGAATTTCCTGATAGCTTGTTCCGGACCATTCATAGCTGATATTCTCAGGAAGTTCTTGTTTACTTAATTTTTCCATTTCACTTATGGCCTGGCCTGAACTGTAACCTATCTGAGAAGCTCCACTGATGGTGGTTGAGGGGTAAAGGTTGAAGTGTGTCACTATCTGCGGTCCGACTATATCTTCAACAGATAAAACGGTTCGAAGTGGAAGCATCCGGCCCCGAATATTTCTTACTTCGAGACTTTCGATATTCTCCTTGGTGCTTCTGAAATTAGTATCAGCCTGTGCAATGACTTTGAAAACTCTGCCGAATATATTAAAGTCATTTACGTAAGTACCGCCCAGATTGGTCTGAAGAGTGCTGAAGATGGTCGCGAGAGGAACGCCGAGGCTCATGGCTTTTTCCCTGTCTATATCCACGAAAAGCTGTGGGACATTTGCACGGAGCGTGCTGTTGAGGCGGGTTACGACCGGATCGGAAGCGGCACGTGACATCAGATTTTGTGCAGATGTTTCCAATGCCGTGATACCGGCGCCTCCTCTGTCCTGGAGCTGTAGTTCAAAGCCGCCGGTTCTTCCGAGGCCTCGAATGGCCGGGGGTGCAAAACCAAGGATAAGAGCATCCGGTATAGTGAAAAGTTGCCCCTGGAGGCGATTGAGGATCTGGGAGACTTGTAGAGAAGGGGTCTTGCGTTTTGACCAGGGCTGGAGATTTATGAAACAGACGGCGCCGTTGGGTATGATGGCACTGTCGAGAATAGAAAAACCGCTGACCACGACATAATCCTTTACGCCATCGGTACTTTCAAGTATGCTGCTGACCTTGTCCATGACCTGATGTGTTCTTTCAAGAGTAGAACCGTCTGGCAGTCGCGCGTTTATGAAAATTGAACCTTCATCCTCATTTGGGATAAAGCCCGTAGGCAGGGATTTAAATAGCCACAGTGCCAGAACGATCATTATTAAGAACAGGAGCATAATTACAAATGTTTTTTTTGTGATAACGGAGACGACAGCTATGTATTTTTGAGTGATTTTTTTCATTATATTATTGATAAAATCACCGAATCTGCTTTGTCTTTCACTTCTGGGCCTAAGCAGCAGGGCGCATAAAGCCGGGCTCATCGTCAATGCATTTAAAGCAGAGAAAAGCATCGCGATGGAAATGGTTATACCGAACTGCTGGTACAATCTTCCTGTAATTCCTCCCATTACGACTGTGGGTATAAAGACCGCCAACAGCACAAGGGTAGTTGCAATAACGGGGCCGGTGACCTGCCTCATGGCTTTGACTGCGGCGTCTTTAGCCGGCAAAGATTCTTCTTCGATTATCCGGCTCGTGTTTTCGACGACAACAATGGCATCATCGACCACGATTCCGATAACAAGGATAAGACCGAACATCGTGAGTGTATTAATGGACATTCCCAGCGGGAGCATTACGGCGAACGTTCCGATCAAGGAAACGGGGATGGTAATTGAAGGAATCAGAGTGGCGCGCCAGTCTCCGAGAAAGATATAGACGGTTAGTATCACCAGCGTGATCGTGAATCCGAGGGTGATTAGAATCTCTTCTATCGCCACACTAATAAAGGTGGTCGGATTGTATGGGATTCGATATTCGAGCCCTTCAGGAAAATCTTTCGAGAGCTTAACGAGAGCATCGTTGATTCCTTTTGCTACTGCCAGAGCGTTGGATCCTGGTGTCTGGAAGATACCCATAGCGACAGAAGGCTGGCCATTGAGCTTTACGTTCCAGAAATAATTTTCCGCGCCGAGCTCGATTCTGGCGACGTCCTTGAGCCTGAGGATCCTGCCGTTAGGGGACGCTCTGAGGATGATATCGCCGAACTGCTCAGGTGTATATAATCTTCCGAGTGTCTGGATGGTGTACTGAAATTGCTGTTGCTTCGGGCTGGGCATCGAGCCGAGCTGACCACCCGTTACCTGTATATTCTGGGATCTCACGGCGGAAATGATGTCGTTGGTCGTGAGGTTGCGTGCTTTCAATTTCTCGGGATCTAGCCAGAGTCTCATGGAAAAATCTTTTGAGCCG
Organism: uncultured Pirellulales bacterium; assembly: GCA_964530105.1. Classification (GTDB taxonomy): domain Bacteria; phylum Planctomycetota; class Phycisphaerae; order Sedimentisphaerales; family Anaerobacaceae; genus JAFGPJ01. Next base: position 6,887 of record CAZHBL010000010.1, read on the forward strand.
AAGACATTGATGTTTCCGACGCCCGGGACTCGTGATAGCACGTCTTTCATCCTGAGATTGATATAATTGCTCATATATGTTTCGTCGTATCGTCCATCGGGGGAAATAAGGCAGGCAACGAGCGTGATATTCGGCGATTGTTTTTGTGTGCTTATACCCTGCCTTAAAACTTCCTCGGGGAGTTTTCCCTCTGCAATTGAAACTCGATTCTGGACAAGAATAGTTGCAATATCAACATCAGTTCCAATTTCAAAAGTGGCCGTCACTTGCATACGTCCGTCATTGCTGCTGCTTGACGACATGTATAACAAGTTGTCAACGCCGTTAATTGCTTCTTCAATGGGCGTTGCCACCGTATCTGCAACAGTCTGGGCGTTTGCTCCGGGATATACAGCAGTAACTACGACGGTAGGCGGAGTGATATCAGGCGTTTTTTCCACAGGCAAAAGCGGTATGGTGATCAATCCTATAAGCACAATAACAATTGAAATGACTGCTGCGAATATCGGCCGATTTATAAAAAATTCACTGAACATATAAGGAAATACTCCCTTTAGCAAATGGGGAAATATCAATATTTTACTTCTGCTTTTGTTTTTCGGTGTTCATTAAGGATTCCGTTTGGCTCTTGAGGTCTTAAATCATCGGCTTAACGGCAGAACCCGGTCTTAGAAGGTGAAAGCCGCTGAGTACATATTTCTGGTTGCTGTTTAGTCCCGATAGAATAACTATGGAATTTCCGATTTTCTTTCCGGGTTTGACATAACTCGTGTGTACAACATTGTTCGGATCGACGGTGAAGAGGTATTTTCCGCCGATATCCGAATTGAGAGCTTTTTCTTGTACGAGTATTGAGTTCTTTTGTATCCCTGAAGGAAGCCGCACCCGAACAAACATTCCTGGGAATAATTTTTCTTCCTCATTTGGCATTTGTGCCCTCATAAGTATTGTTCCGGTATTGGGGTCGATTTTATTGTCGATGAAATCCAGAAATCCAACAAAAGGATAATCCTCCTGTTCGGGGAAGCCAACCCGCACCTCCTGTTTTTGAGCTTTGGGATTTTTGATGTTCTGAGAGAGAAAGTACTGTTGAAGAACAACTTCACTTACATTAAAGTAAACATATATAGGCTGAGTTTCGACAACAGTTGCAAGAAGAGTCTCGTAGCCGGGACCGACAAGATTTCCGGGATCGACAAATCTCCGGCTTATTTTTCCCTTTAGCGGGCTTAGAATTTTCGTATAGCTCAGATTGAGATTCGCATCGCTTAACCGGGCTTCTGAAGCTACGACCTGGGCCTGTGCTTTGTCGCGAGTTGCCTTCGCGGTGGTGAGCTGTTGTTTGCTTACGGCGTTTGTCTCAATGGCTTTTTCCATACGTTCATAATCAAGTTGGGCGCTTAAGAGTGCAGCCTTGTCCGAAAGAAGCTGAGCTTTTGCCTGGTCACGCGCGTCGATGTATTCGTTAGGTTCGATGGTGAAGAGAAGATCTCCCTGGTTTACATGTTGTCCATCATTAAAATCTACAGTCAACAGAAATCCTTCTACTCTTGCCCTGATATTGACTTGTTTAAGTGCTTCGATATTTCCGGTGAATTCATAATAATCCTCGACGTCCCGAATTTCAGGCAGAGCTACGGGCACTGCCGGAGCTTGCTGCATAGGTGATTGAGGTCGGGATTCGGATTTTTTCAAAATGAAATGCCAGATTAGCAAAACTGCGCCTGCTATAATTATAACTGCTATAATATAACCTAATTGTTTTTTCATAAAAATAGGACCCGTTCTTCAAGTTGAAATTTAAGATTCATATAGTTAATGTGATGTTAATGGTTTCATTGATTTGTATTACCCGGATTTTCAGGTAGCTTGGTAATTTCCTGGTTTTGCCAGCCTGCACCAAATGCTTTGTATATAAGAACAATATCCTGAAGCAGCAGACCATTGCTTATGGCAAGATTATCCTGCTGGACAAATAAGGTTCGCTGCGAGTCGAGAACATTCTGGAAATCTGTAAGTCCGCTTTTATATAAATTCTGGACAAGATCCACCGAGCGAAGAGAGGCTGACACGGAATCTTCAAGCAATTGCTGGCGTTTTGCCTGCTGAACATAAGCATACATGGCATCTTGTACGTCTTCGAAAGCCCGGAGTACCGTATTTTGCCATCCAGCAAGCAGCTCGGCGGTTACGGCCTCCTGGATTTTTATGTTATTTCTTATTCTGTTCCCATCGAAGATATTCCAGGTCAGTCCCGGCCCGTAAGAATAAGTTTTATTATCAGAAACGTTTCCGAGGCCGGAAAATTTCAGAGACTGTGTTTGAAAATAGCCCGAAAGCTGCAAGGCCGGATAAAGGTCAGCTTCGGCAATACCAATCGTTGCGGTTTGAGCAGCAAGGGCACGTTCGGCCCTTCGGATATCAGGACGTTGCCGCAATAGATCGACCGGCAGAGATATGTTTATAGTTTCTTTTACGTCAGTTAAAGACTTGTAAGAGCTTATTTCATTTCTGAGTGAGCCGGGCAGCTCTCCGAGCAGAACTGCAAGCCGATTCAATGAAGCCTCCTCGGCAGTAAGCAAAGTCGGTATTTCAGATTCCGTATTTGCCAGATTAAACTCGGCCTGGCTTACATCCAGCTCGCCGGCTATTTCAGCCTGATAGAGGCTTTTAGTCAGTTCAAGCGTTTTGCGTTGTATTTCTACGTTATCTTTAGCATATTTTATTCGCGCCTGAATAGTCCGCAGCTCGATATAGTTGGTGCAGACATCCGCGAGCAGTGTTACCATAACGTCACGATAATCCTCGATAGTGGCCTGATATGAGGCCTGCGCTGATTCAAGAGAACGTTTTATCTTACCGAACAGGTCGATTTCCCAGAGGAAATTAAATCCCGAAGAATAAATATCCAGGGGTTGTGATGAAGCTGCGACCTGTGTAAGTCCGCGATACAGTAACCGATTGTATGAGCCGGATGCATTTATTTCTGGGTAATATCGCCCGGCGGTAAAATCACGTAAAGCTCTCGATGCTTCGACTCTATAGAAAGCCGCTTTGATATCACGATTGTTCTGAGTGGCTTGCCGGACCAACTCATCGAGGTCCTCATCGGCGAAGATTTTCCACCATTCAGCATTGTTCGCATCGGAAACAGTTGAAAATATGTCTTCTGAACTGTGATGCCATTCCTGCGGTATTTCCATTTCGGGCGGCTTGTAATTAGGACCAACAGTGCAGCCTGTGGCGAGAAAAATAACATCGACCAATAATGTACTGATCACACAGGTTCTATTGTACGAATGATTCAAAATGGTATTGTTCATAAGTTTTTGAATTATTTTGACCGCTCCTGAATTCAAATATTTATCAGAATTTGTATTATATGCACAAATGGACCGGGGGCAACTCCTAAATAGATTAGGAAGAATAAAAGTATTACGAGCCCAAAGGCTCCAATCCACGAAAAAGATGGGCATATTAACTTTCCTTCGTTTTCGGTTGTGTTTTTTATCGATGATTCGGTATACAGGGAAATGATGATTCTGAGGTAATAAAATAGACCGATCACGCTGTTGATGATTAAAATAATTAATAAAGCCCAGAGTTTTGCATTAGCTCCTGCCGTGATGAGATAGAATTTCGCGATAAATCCGGCGGTCAAGGGTATTCCCGTCAGCGACAACATCGCGACAGTCAGCAGAATGGCATGGAACGGGTGAGTAAAAACTAATCCCTGATAATCTTCGATGGCATCGAGGTCGCGCTGCTCTTTTGACAAAAATGTAATGACACCAAAAGCCGTTAGCGTGGTTATGAAATAAGCGGTCAGGTAAAAAATCGATGCGGCTATTCCTGACGAACCTCCTGCAATCAGAATAACAAGCAGATAACCAAAATGGGCTATGGAAGAATAGGCTAAAATACGTTTTAGATTTTTTTGCAGCAGTGCGGCCAGGTTCCCGAAAAACATAGAAGCAACGGCAACGGCGGCAAGAGCAAAGTACAATGAACCATGGCTTAAAATATCAATACTGAAAAAATATCGCATTAAGGCTGCAAAGACTGCTCCCTTGGAAGCCGTTCCCAGAAATCCGGCAACCGGGGCCGATGCCCCTTGGAAAATATCTGCTATCCAGAAGTGAAAAGGTACAAGTGCCAGCTTGAAAAAAATCCCAACCAGGATCATTCCCGTGCCTGCTAAATAGAGGAAGAAATTAGCCGTGGTTGAGTCTAATGTAAATTTTGAAATCTCAGAAAATTTCATTGAACCGGTTGCTGCATAAATCAGAGACATTCCGAACAAAAGAAAAGCTACAGATACCGCCGTCATAACAAAATATTTAATGCCGGCTTCGACTTTGAGTTTTGTGCCGGTATATGAAATTAAGACGTACAAGGACAGGCTCAACAATTCCAAACCGATGAATAATGATGCCAAATGACTGCTGCTGACAAGCACCGCACAACCCAATGCCGTTGTTAGTAAGAACAGGTAATATTCTTCACGGACAGTTTTTAGATGCTTTATATACCCATAGGATAAAGCGCATACCAATATTGTCGTTACGTAAATCAAGCCCATATAAAAACATGCGTATCCATCCATAACAAGAAGTTGTGTAATTTGTTGAGGTTGTTGCTTATAACAGAATAAAACCGCAATTAATGATGCGGAGAGCGAAATTAGAGTTAACGCTACGGTCAGGAAATGATTACGAACAAATGATATAAGCAGCATCAAAACAACAATGGCCACACTTGGAATAATCAAAGGTACAATTGATATTATTTCATTAAGGGTCATTATTTACCTTTAGTTCCGTTATCTTGTTGAATCTTCCAATTCAGCCAAGTTTATACTTTTACTTATCACTTCTTGCGGCCCTTGGTTTGCTAAAGTTGATTGATTCGCTTTAATACTTTCCAAAGATTTTCTCGCAGTGTTTAAAATTGTCTGCGGGAAAAGTCCGATCCATACAAGCCCAACCGCCAGGACCGACAAGTTCACCATTTCACCAAGTTGAAGGTCGGTTATTTTCCTGGATTTGTTGACGGGGCCGTGAAAGATCCGGTAAATAATCCAGAGCGAGTAAACCGAAGAAACCACAAAACCGAATGCGGAAATACCTGCAACCCACGGATGAACTTGAAAAGTCCCCGCTAAAACGAGAAATTCACCAATGAAATTGGCAAGCCCGGGCAATCCCAGCGAAGCAAGGGCAAAAAACAGTGTCATCGAGCCCATTCTTGGCAGCATCGCCCACAAACCTCCCATCCGGCTCAGATCTCTCGTCCCGATTTTTTGTTGAAGCGAGCCGATGATAATAAATAGTGCTCCCGTACTTAAGCCGTGGGCCAGCATAATAACGACCGAGCCTTGCCGGGCCATTTGAGTGCCGGCAAAAATACCTAAAAGCACGAAGCCAAGATGGCTGATACTGGTATAGGCCACAAGTCTTTTTGCATCTTTTTGTCCCAAAGTCGTTAAGGCCCCATAAAAAATTCCAGCCACAGCCAGCACAATTGCCACAGGAGTTAACAGGCTCGAAGCCACATCCAAAAGGGGAAGTATAAACCGTATAATTCCATAAGCCCCGGTCTTCAACAATAGCCCGGCAAGGATAACACTGCCGGCGGTTGGCGCTTCTGTATGTGCATCAGGCAGCCATGTGTGAACGCCTACTACGGGCAGTTTAACTGAGAATGCGACAAAGAATCCGATAATGACGAAGAAGTGACCCACCATTGATACGCCCTGAAGCTGCGGATAATCGAAGGTGTTTTGTCCCGTAGCTCCAGTGCCAATCCAGTACAAGGCAATAATTGAAAGCAGCATGAACAAGCCGCCCGCCTGTGTGAAAATGAAGAATTTAATCGCCGCGTAGGTCCTGTTTTCGTGCCCCCAAATGAGAATTAAAAAAAACATTGGAATCAACATTAATTCCCAGAAGAAGTAGAAAAGAAAAAGGTCCATAGCAGTAAATACGCCCAGAATCCCGGTCAGTGCCGCCATAAGGGTGAAATGAAAAATTCCAACGTGATTATTAATCTCATTCCACGAACAGGTAACCGAAGATATTCCCAAAAGTATCGTCAAAGCGGCAAGAAGCAGGCTCAGACCATCCATTGCGAGATGGAAACTTATTCCTAACGGGGCAATCCATGTAGATTTGTATTCCAGAATCCAGCCTGCACCGGTTCCCGCCGTAAGAGTATTGTAATGAGCTATCCAAACATAGAGAATAAGTGCTGCATCTACAGCTAAGCCGAAAAAACATATCAGTCTGCCGGCAGACCGGTTCCATCCTGCCAGAAGCCATGCTATAAGTCCGGATGCAAAAGTTATAATCAAAAGCAAGATAAGAATCATACTAATATCAAAATTCCCAAAAGAAGAACGGCGCCAATTCCGACACAAGCGGCATACCACCTAAGATTGCCGTTGACTGTTTTGGATAAAAGCAGGTTCGAGTATCGGCATGTATAAATGCCTGCGGTTGTGATGCTATCCAGAATATCGTTTCTGTTAATACGAGCTATCCAAATATAAGGACGTACGAAAACATGATTATATACCCAGTCAAAACCAAAGCCTGCATACATAAACTTTTGCAGATACGAACCGATGAACGTATTTCGGGAAGTGTTAAATATCCTGTTTTCCTGATGGTAAATTATGTATATCAGACCTATGCCGAGCACGCTTATAAGTGCATAAAATATCTGCATTAGCAGCTCATTGGCTGGCAGTGATGAATTTATCGCAGGTTGAGGCATTGAAGTCTGCAAAAAATTGTAGAATGTTTTAACGCCGAAAAAACTGCTCAACAGCTCGGGAAGTCCGGAGATTGCGGCAAGAAAAGCCAAAATGCTCAGAGGAACAATCATTATAGCGACAGGTTTTTTGTTCGGCGTGGTTTTAATTTCACCAAAAAACACAACATATAAGAGTCGAAATGAATACATCGCCGTCAAAAACGCTCCACATGTGCCGGCAAGCCATAAACCTTTGGAAGAAGTTGACGATGACCATACGGCGTTAAGAATTAAATCCTTGCTGTTAAATGCAATGGTAAGAGGCGGGATTGCCGCCAATGTAAGTAATGCCGCCGTAAATGCCCAAAATGTTTTTGGAAATTTCTTTCGCAGTCCTCCCATTTTGAAAATGTTGTGCTCACCATTCAATGATATAATCAATACCCCTGCGGCGAGAAATAACGATGATTTGAACAAAGCGTGAGTGACAAAATGATAAATTGCCGCCGCCCATGCACCGGCACCCAATGCCAGAAACATATATCCAATCTGGCTGATAGTCGAATACGCAAGAATACGTTTGATATCTTTTTGAACCAGAGCGGAGAAGCCGGCCAGTAGCAGCGTCGCGGCTCCAATCAATGCTACCAGACGCATAATTGCAGGTGACATCGAAAAAAGCACGTGGGTTCTCGCTATCAGATATACGCCTGCCGTCACCATCGTTGCAGCGTGAATCAATGCGCTGACCGGCGAAGGGCCGGCCATTGCATCCGGAAGCCAGGTTTGAAGCGGCAACTGTGCCGATTTACCAATAGCACCACCTAACAGAAAAAAAGCGGCCAAAGTGCAGAACATCGAGCCGATCGACAGTTGTGAAATTCCATTCATTATCGGCTGGATTTGCAGTGTGTGATATTTGACAAAAAGCATAAACAACCCGACTGCCATCAAAGTATCGCCGATTCGAGTTACAATAAACGCCTTTATAGCAGCACGGCAGTTTTCGGATTTCTTATACCAGAATCCTATCAGCAGATAACTGCATAGTCCGACGCCTTCCCAGCCTAAGTACATCAGAAGAAAATTGTCCGCAAGCAGAAGAATCAGCATTGAAGCTATAAAAAGATTCATATACGCAAAAAACCGGCCGTAGCCTTCGCCTTCGTGCATGAATCCAACGGAATAAATTAATATCAACAGGCCGACAAAAGTGACGACTGTTGACATTGTGAGAGATAGTGAATCCAGGTAGAATCCGAATCCCACGTTAAGTTCAGAGACATTAAACCATGTTCCCAGGTTTTGCGAATAGGCCTCTCCAGCCGGCGGCGAAAAAACGAAAGAAGCTGCAATCAAAAAAGCAATCGCACAAGAAACCGCCGTAGGACATATTGCGATGGCGGAAACAGCTTTGCGCGGTATTGCTGCTCCGACTATTGCCAGAACAACAAAGCCGGCTAAAGGAAGCATCGGTATTAGCCATAACAATCTGAGCATATCAGCCTCGCATTTGATTCAAAGTGTTTGTATCCAGAGTTTTGTATTTATGATGAAGATGTAAAATCAATCCCAGTCCTATAGCCATTTCCGCCGCGGCCACTGAGAGAATAAAGAAATACATTACCTGTCCGTCCGGTTGGTTCAGTGCCGAACCAGCCACTATGAATGCCAGTCCGCAGGCGTTGAGCATGATTTCAAGAGATAGCAGGATAAAGATAATATTTCGTCGAACGAGCACACCGACCAGTCCCAGACCAAACAATATACCCGCAACCAACAGCCCTGTTGTCATGTTTATTTCAGCCATTATTATTTTTCCCGGTTTCGTTTTCTACGGCGTGACTTCCTCTCGCCAGATGATGTGCACCCAAAAGGCCGACCAGCAGGACCATAGACACCAGCTCGACTCCAAGCAGATACGGACCAAATAACGCCAGTCCGACCTGTTTGGGAGCGACAACTTCAGAACCTGCAATCCCCTGATTTGAGCAGGCCAGAATATAAACTATCTCGATAAGCAATATGATACCCAGAATGCCCGGTGCAATCCACATTTTAGGATTTGCCCACTCTCTTTCCTGCTCTATTGTATGTCTGCCCTGGTTGACCATCATGATTATAAAAACGAACAGCACCATGATTGCCCCGGCGTTGATTATTACGATTAACGCCGCCACGAAAGGCGCACCGAGTACGAAAAATATAACTCCCACCGCAAGCAGTGATAGTATGAAATACAATATTGCATGAACGGGATTCATTCGCGTAATCGCCGCTAAAGTTGCAGTAATTGCAATGAAAGCTGAGATGTAGAAAATTAGTGTCATTATTTTCGCGGGTGATAAGGCTTACGGCATCAGATCATGCAAATCGACGGGGGGCTTTTCATTGTCGCCCTGTCCCTTGTCTTTTACTCCTGTAGCAACGCCGGCTACCTTGTAAAAATTATAGTCCGGATATTTGCCGGGACCATTGATAAGCAGGTCTTCTTTTTCATAGACCAGATTCTGTCTATCATACTCACACATTTCGAAATCCGGCGTCAACTGGATCGCATAAGTGGGGCAGGCTTCTTCACAAAGCCCGCAGAAAATGCATCTCGAGAAGTTGATTCTGAAAAATGCAGGATATCGCCGGCCGTTTTCATCTTCGTCAGCCTGCAACGCGATACAATCGACAGGACAAACGGCCGAGCACAAATGACATGCGACACATCGTTCTTTGCCATCCGGGTCGCGGGACAGGATAATCCGTCCTCGCCAGCGCGCTGGTATTTTAGGTTTTTTCTCCGGATATTGAATTGTATCTGGTTTGCTGAACAAATGTTTGCAAACGAGCAGAATGGTTCGAAATATACTAATCATAAGATTCTCTTCTATTGCCGATACAGTAACACTCCGGCAGTGACCACGATATTGATTAATGCAAGAGGCAGCATGACTTTCCAGCCGAGACTCATCAACTGGTCATACCGAGGGCGCGGCAGCGATGCCCGGAGCAGGATAAAGATATCGATAAATATGAACATTTTGATTAAAAACCATATAATGCCCGGCAAGAAGGGCCCTAACCAGCCGCCGAAGAAAAAAATGGTAATAAGCGCTGATATAAGGGCGATGCCGATATACTCGCCCACGAAAAACATACCGAACTTCATGCCTGAGTATTCGGTGTGATAGCCGGCAACCAGCTCGTTTTCCGCTTCGGGAAGGTCGAACGGCAGCCGATGGGTCTCCGCTATGCCGGCGATAAAGAAGATTAAAAATCCGAAAAACTGCGGCACACAAAACCACATTCCCTTTTGAGCATTGACGATATCGGAGATTTTAAACGAACCGGACATCAGGACCACGCCTGTCAGTGACAGCCCCATGAAAATTTCATAGCTGAGCATTTGTGCGGCGGCCCGCAGACCCCCGAGCAGAGAATATTTGCTGTTCGATGACCAACCGGCCAGCATTACGCCGTAAACACCAAGTGATGACATCGCCAAAAAGAAAAGCAGCCCTATCCCCAGATCGACGACGGTAATATGAGGCGCAAAACAAACAATAGCAAAAGACATCAGAGTAGTAGTTACGACAATTGCGGGTGCTATAAGAAATACCGGCTTGTCCGACAGCGGCGGAATCCAGTCTTCTTTGGTGAAAATTTTTATCATATCGGCCAGCACCTGGAGTACACCAAAAGGACCGACACGATTGGGTCCGCATCGATTCTGAAAAGCGCCAAGCAGCCTGCGCTCCAGCCAAATCAAACCCGGAACAATAAACATAACGCCGGCCAAAACACCAACAGTGATAACAATTTTCACGACAATATCAAACATAGCTTATTTCCGATTTCCAAATAGTTTCCGCCAAACCGGAATTCCGTCCCACTGCAAACCTTCAATACCCATCGGTACCAGCGCCAAACCCTTCGGGACCGAAGGATTAACCTTCACGGGCAGATAATATGAAATATTCGAAAAAGCGACTTCCACATTGCCGTCATCGTTTATGTCCAAATCAGTAACTTGTTCGGGATTAACTGCGATAAAAGGAGCTGCAATTAATTCGCTGATAGAGGGAGATAGTGAGCTCAACTCCTCGGAACCGAAGATATGATAAGAAGGTATAATTAATAACATACCATCCCTCATTTTAAATGCATCAGGAATCTCATCGAAATATACCTTCTTTATATGCTCAGATGGTTCAATCAGGCGTTTACCTGCCCTTAGGCCACATATAGGCCCTCCTGTCTTGATTCGGTATTTGTTCACTGCTTGGACGGAATTCCAATACGGCGCCCAGTAATATGGAATCAAAGAAGCCGGAGGTTGTCCTGAATAACCCTCCATGGAGAAAGACAGAGCAGAATCTTCGTCTTCTGGCAGTTTCGGCTCGTGAACATTTTTATTCGCGTCAATTGCGGTTCGTCCACTGTAACGGTGAGACTGACGCGCTATCTTTTGTCCGGCGATACGAAAGTCAGCATGTTCCGCTGCCTGTGGTATCGACTTGAATACGTCTCGGCTGTTGGAAATTTCACTAATGATATCATCCAGGCTCTGCCATTGTTGCTGCCTCAATCGTCCGCAGTCGATAAGCATACTGCGAAGCCATTTCCAGCTTTCCCGGATATCCGGCTGCTGAATGTACGCACGATAAAAGCGTTGTGCTCTGGCTTCGTTATTGATAAAGGTTCCGCTTGATTCAGCAAAAACTGCGGCGGCAAGCACAATGTCGGCTTTTTCCGTAGTGTGTGTTTTAATTGAATCAATGGAAACGACAGTGTCTGCTCCATGCAGCAATTTGTCAGCCTGGCCAGCGTCGATATGCCGGTAAATATCGTTTTCAAGAATAATAATGGTGTCAATCTCACCTTTATGTACTCTCTCAACGGCCCTATCGAGTGAGTTACCTCCCAGAAGGCCGAGTCCGATGCTGTTGCACGAGGGCACGGTAAAACATATCCTCGCACTCTTGTTTTTGTCATATAGAGCCTGGGCGATATTGGCCGCAGCCTCGATAATCGTTTTGTCGACCAGCGATGTGCCGGCAATGATGCAGGGACGTTTTGCTTTGGCCAGATCAGAAGCAATTCTTTCCGCTAATGATTCCATTTTTTCAGGTAGATTTCCGACGGCCGGTGCTTTTTTATCAAGTTTATTAGCAATAGCAAAACCCAGACGAGCAAGGTTCGCCGGCGCAGAATAGTACACTTCCGTAGCATCGTAATCCAGACCGGTATGCTGGGTTGTGGTGATATACAAAGGTCCTTTTTCCTGTTGCAGCGCTTCCCGGACCGCAGCGTCGTCCCAGGGTTCGATGTGAAGTTCCTTGATAACAGCCCTGGGCTTTTGAAGAATTGACCTTCGAATCGCCAGACCGAGCATCGGGGCGAAATTTAGTATATCCTCCCCGAGGATAACTACAGCGTCGGCGAGACTGACTTCTTCCATTGTTGCAGATGTGACCGCACGATTGCAAAGTGTGTCGATTACCTTTGAGACCATATCGTTTTCAATTTCAGAAGCACCGAAATAAAAATTTCCTTTACCAACCAGCTTATGCAAGGCGTAGTTTGATTCGAGCGAGGCTCGTGAGGATCCGATACCTATAACAATTTTGCCTTTTATTGCCGCTCTAACCCGGTCCAGTACAGCCTCTTTTGATACCGCTTCGAACGTGCCGTCTTGTCTGCGCAACAGATTCTTGCCGATACGTTTTTCACTGTTTACAAATTCATAACCAAACCTGCCTCTGTCGCATAGAAAATATGAATTAACTTCGTTGTTGTAGCGATTGCGTATTCTTCGCAGCATCCCGTATCTCTCATCTGCGTGAATATTACAGCCGAGACAACAGTGAGTGCAAACCGAAGGAGCGGACTGTAAATCCCATTTACGTGTAAAGTGCCTGTAGAATGTTTTATCTGTGAAAACACCCGTAGGGCAGATTTCCACGAGATTTCCGCTGAACTCGTTTTTCAAAATTCCGTCTTTGTTCTTCCCGAAATATACGCGGTTGTGCCAGCCGAAAACGTCCAGGTCATGACCACCGGCATAGTCGAGATAAAATCTCACACAGCGATAACACTGAATGCATCTGTTCATTTCGTGTCGAATGAATGGTCCCAGATTCTGATTTCTGTAGGTGCGTTTTTTGAATCGGTCTCTGCGATAAGTATGCCCCACGAGTACCGTCATGTCCTGCAGATGGCATTCCCCGCCTTCGTCGCAGACAGGGCAGTCGTGCGGGTGATTGGTCATCAGCCATTCAATTACACTTCTCCTAAACTTTATAACCTCCGGGTCATCTATCGAAATCCTGACGCCGTCTGCTGCCAGTGTCATACATGACATTACTATTTTACCCTTGGTATCATTCTTGTCCTTGAATTGCTTGACCGCACACATCCTGCACGAACCAACCGAATGCAATGCCGGATGCCAGCAGAAATAGGGAATGTCGAAACCAAGAGATAGACAGGCGTGCAGCAGGTTCTGCTCGGGCTCAACTTCATAAGGCTCGTTATTAACATAAATAGTCGGCAATTATTGTCTCCACGGGCACCGATGTTGTGATATATGTTTTTCAAAATCTTCCCTGAAAATTCGCAGCGCGCTTTGTAACGGTTCCATAGCGCCGGGCGCCAGAGCACAAAATGTATGTCCCATGCCAAGTAATCCGGTATGTTCTTCAAGTAAATCCAAATCTTCCGGTCGGCCCTGTCCGTTTTCAATGGCTTCAAGGGTCTCTGCTATCCAAGGGAGCCCTTCTCTGCACGGCGTACACCAGCCGCACGATTCGCGAGCGAAAAACTTTTCCAGATTATACACCATACCGACTGGGCAGGTTTGGTCGTCCAGCACTATCATCGTCCCAGTACCCAACCGGCTGCCAGCTTTCTGTAAATTTGTAAAATCCATCTTAACATCGAAATGCTCTTCGGTTAAAAAGTCAGTTGAAGCTCCGCCCGGCAGCACTCCACGGAATCTGTATCCTTCCCTCATACCTTCCGCATATTTATGAAGAATCTCCCCCATGGGGGTACCAAGAGGAAGCTCCCACAGGCCGGGATTGTTTACTCTGCCGCTCACTCCATATAATTTAGTACCACCTTCTTCGGTAAGACTCAATCTCTTGAAAGATTCCGGTCCTTTTTTGATGATATAAGGTATGTTGGCGAGGGTTTCTACGTTGTTGACAACCGTAGGCTTGCCCCAGAGCCCGCAGGTTTGCGGATACGGCGGCTTGCTTCTTGGTATGGCTCTTTTGCCTTCCAATGCATCAAGCAAGCCGTCCTCTTCTCCGCACATGTATCGGCCTGCGCTGTTGTGCAGGTACATCTGAAGGTTGTAATCGGAGCCCAGAATGTTTTTGCCTAAGTATTTCTTTTCGTATGCCTGTGCGATCGCTTTTTCAATTCGTGATGAGGCCGTTTTATATGCCCATCGCAGAAAAACGTATACTACTTCCGCTTCTACAGCGTATGCACTGATAATTGCTCCTTCTATAACAAGGTTCGGGTCGCCTTCCAACAGCAGCCGGTCCTTGAATGTTCCCGGCTCCATCTCATCAGCGTTAACTACCAGATACTTTGGTCGCCGTGCGTCCCGGCCCATGGGAACAAAGCTCCATTTCTGACCGGTTGGAAAACCCGCTCCACCGCGACCTTTGAGATTGGAGTCCTTGATTATTTTTTGAATATCCGAAGGAGATTTCCCAAGGGCAATACGCAATGCCTGATAGCCGCCTGCTTTTTCATACTCTGTAATATCCAGCGGCTTGCGATCGGGTTGTATATTTCCAGTTAGCGGCTTTTCCACAATTTTACTCATACTTTTCGATAATTTCGTCGAGTTTCGAAGTATCCAGCTCCATGTACAATGTATCGTCAATCATCATGGCTGGTGCTTTGTCGCAGGCTCCCAGGCAAGAAATCGGAAGTAGTGTGAAACGGCCGTCAGAAGTAGTTTGTCCGAAAGTAATACCCAATTTCTGTTGTAAATGGTTGAATAGATTTTCATAACCCATCATCCAGCATGTAACGCTGTCACAAATCAGAATAACATGCCTGCCGACCGGTTTACGAAAGATAAGATTATAACAAGTGGCCACACTATCAAGCTCTTCATCGGTCATATCCAGGAACCTTGCAACGTCACTGAGGTTCTCGTCTGATATCCAGCCACGATGAGATTGTACGATTTTAAGCGCCTCCGGGCCGGCGGCACGTTTCTGGGCATATTTGCTCAGTTCCTGTTGAATCTCTTTTTTCACCCGCTCGGTTAACATTTCGATTTTCCGTTATTTTCTTTCATTCGGAATTTCAACGGTCAATATCCGCAAGTACAAAATCAACGCTGCCAAGAATTGCAATCAGGTCAGCAACCGTTAGGCCCCGGCTGATTTTTGGCACCATCTGCATATGGGCGAAAGAAGGTGTGCGAACTCGTGTTCGGTAAGACGTTGTTCCGCCGTCACTTATAAGATAATAACCATTGTTACCCTTGGTAGCCTCGATCCCGAAAAAGGCCTCACCCGGAGGAATCGGAGGCCCCCATGTGACATTCAGAAAATGTGTTATTAGAGTCTCGATATCCTGCATGGTTCGTTTCTTCATTGGTGGCGTAGCTAAATGATGATCTGACATATATGGTCCGGAGGGCATGTTGTCGACACATTGCCGGATAATCCTTAAGCTTTGACGTATTTCTTCTATGTGTACTACGGCCCGGTCATAACTATCGCCGTGTTGGGCCGTCGGAATATCGAATTCAAACTGGTCGTATCCGCTATAAGGCGTTTTTTTTCTAAAATCCCATTCCAACCCGCATGCGCGAAGACCCGGGCCCGTCACACCCCAATCTATGGCTTCATCGATTGTGTACACGCCGATTCCTTTGGTACGGGCCTGGAAAATTCGATTTTGCATTACCATTTTGTCATATTCATCAAGACGTCCGGGCATATATGCGAGAAAATCGCGGACCAGTTTTTCCCATCCCTGCGGCAGGTCCTGTGAAACACCGCCTATCCGGAACCAGTTCGGATGCATTCGTCCGCCGCAGATGGATGCAACAATATCGAAAACACGCTCGCGGTCTGAAAACATGTAGAAAATCGGCGACATAGATCCAAGGTCCTGCACAAATGTGCCATACCATACAAGATGAGATGAGATTCGAAAATATTCGGCCATCATTACGCGTATGACTTCTGCACGGGGAGGAGCCTTGATACCGGCGAGTTTTTCCAGGGCCATTAAGTAAGCCAGATTGTTCATTACCCCACCGAGATAATCGATGCGGTCAGTATAAGGTATAAATGTATGCCAGGTCTGACGTTCAGCCATTTTTTCGGCGCCGCGATGGTGATAGCCGATATCGATAGCGGCATCGACAATCTCCTCGTCATCTAATTGAAGAATGATCCGCAAAAGACCGTGCGTGCCCGGATGCTGAGGCCCAATATTGAGAAACATGTAATCCGTATCCCCGCTGTGTTGTTTCATACCCAGCGCCTTTGGATCAAACTGCAATTGATTGTCACGCTCTATTTCGTTTTCCCTCGGCAAAGCAAACGTGTCCATCTCCGTAGCCCTTGCCGGGTGCTCTTTGCGCAGAGGATGACCTTCCCACCATGACGGCATTAATATTCGCTGAAGATTCGGATGTCCCTCAATCTTAACCCCGAACATGTCCCATATCTCTCTTTCATACCAGTTGGCACAGGCCCAGATTGAAGTTATCGAAGGTATTGATGGAGATTCGCCTTTAAGTGCCGTCTTAATTCTGAGATATTCATTCCTTTCGAAAGAAAACAAATGGTAAACGATTGTAAAATCGCTCTGCGGCTGGTCCCGGCGGGAAATTCGTGTCCGCTCATCAATAGCCGTCAGGTCATACAGCATTTTATACGGGCGTTCGATGTCGCTTTTTAAAAATTTCATACAATCATACAGTTTTTCTTTTCCTATCCAGGCCGTAAGAACTTCGTCACTGGTCGATTGTTCAATAACCTGATCGGCTCCGTATTTTTCCTTCAGTTGACTAAGAATGTTCTGTGTTGTCATTTTGCCTCAGATTCCGTCGGGAGAACGGTATTCCGTGACCTTTTGTCGCTGGCTTCTTTTCAAGTCTTTCTGAGACGGCTTTTCCGCTTTTTGGATATTTTGTGGACCGACTACCCAGCTTAATGGCCTTTTTTCGCTGCCAATAGATTTTTGTAACAATAGCAGTCCCTCCATAAAGGCTTCCGGCCGGGGAGGGCATCCCGGAACATACACATCCACATCCAGGAACTTATCCACCCCCTGCGTGACGCTGTAAATATCGTACATCCCACCGGAATTGGCGCAGGAACCCATTGAAATGACCCATCTCGGCTGCATCATCTGTTCATAAAGACGCTTGATAACCGGGACCATTTTCAAAAAAACAGTGCCGGCAATCACCATCACATCAGATTCACGGGGCGTACCACGAATTACTTCCGAACCGAAGCGAGCAATGTCATATCTGCTTGTTATACTGGTTGCCATTTCCACGAAGCAGCAGGAAAGTCCGAAGTTGAACGGCCATATCGAATTTTTACGCCCCCAGGCAACCAGCGTTTGAAGGCGGGAAAAAATTATGCTTTCCTCGAGCGCCTTTTCAATCGAGTGCCCTTTTTCCTTAAAAAATTCCATTACGTCTTTCTCTTGATTAGTTTTTTTGATGTATCGAGAGATTTTCTTTGTCGTACGTCACAGTTCTGGATAATTTTTGTGCCGTGGCCGGCCCCAGTCCAAAGCTCCCATTCGCCAAAGATAAACGAGGGTCAAGATAATAACTAAAATGAATATTACGATTTCGATATATCCGGCCCAGCCTAATTCACGCAATGCGATAGCCCAGGCGAAGACAAAAATCGATTCGACATCGAAAATTACGAAGAACAAGGCGATAAGGTAGAACTTGATCGGAAGACGAATCGCTGTAGATCCAGTCGGCTTAACTCCGGATTCGTACGGTTCATTGGTAACTCTTTCCCTGTGCCGTTCGCCTAAAAAGTAAGATATTGCCAGCATTGAAGTAACAAGTGCAAGAACCAGAACGGAATAAAGAACAAAAGGCCAATACATTTGAGTTATATTCTTATGATAAACAGATAATGATATTTAGATTTCCGATGAAGTTTTGGTATTTTTTAATAAACTCCGTCCCCTTCGGTTGCAGCATGCGTTGATATCCTGGATAGACAATTCTAACAATCTATTCGCTCTGGATATTCATACATTCAAACTCGTAACCTATTGGTGTTATCGCAGTTCCTTAATCTAATAAACAACACGAACTAAAAACTTCAATATAAGGTTTGAGTTGTTAAAAACTCATTTTCTCTAATGGTTATTCCCGTAAAATAGGGAAAATACTCAAACTCTGTGGGGAAATTACTCATGTAGAAGCTTATGACGTCAAAGAGCGTCTGGTTATTAAACCAGATATTCAAACGCAACTAAACTACTACTTAAAAGTTAACTTGTCACTATTTTTATACTTCCATTTCGGTCAGTATCATCGCCAATACTTATTAGAGACAGCGTTTATTTCCTGCTGTAGAGTGGTGATAAAACTACTCTCAAAATCAATATCAGAAATACTTAATGATTCAATATCACGACGTCTCAAGCCTGTACCCAAGGCCAAGAGAATTCTCATCCTCATCGTTTTATGTGCTTTGAAAGCTGATAATAATTTTTTAATCTGAGTGTTCGTAAGAGATTTAACTGGCCTTTCATCTTCCTTTAGAAGTTTGAGTCTTATATCTCCGTTGACATATCGATTCTCCCTGCACCAGCTGATAAACGCTTTGAGATTTCTGATGTCTTTGTTAAGCGTTGTACGTTTTGTTTCTTTACCTCTTTCGAGTATGAACTTATCAATGGCATTTTGCGTTATTTGTTTTGAGTTACATTTACCAATCAATCTTTCGAAGTGTCTGAGGGTGAGGGCTGCTTCATAAATTGAAACATCCTGATTACCAGCTACTTTTTTGCTGTGTTGGTACTCATCTCGCATCTGTTCCCAATCGACAGCTATTATTCCGATGAAAACATCTGAGTTTAATTGGGTGTATTTTATTTGGCGATCATGTTCAGCAAGAGCCTTATTTGGCAAAGCCTTTGTTTTACGTTTGCCACTTTCGTACCATCCCACCCACCAACCATTAATATTTTTTTTTATATATCCATACCTTTCTCATAATCTTGAGTCTATCGTTACTATAGGGGTGCAAATCAAGCGAAAAAATGGGCTTAAAATAGTGCAAAATCGTGTCATTTTGGAGACATGCGCGACGGCTTATTTTTTATATTCATTGTAAAATATTATAATTAAAAGGGTTATGGAACAGGTGCCTTTGATTTAATTAGGACATTGAAAACGTTGCCAAATTTTGACCTTTCGTAAAGAACTGATATTAAGACACTTATGAGAGGGGCATTTTGAAAAATCGGTAGATAATGGGTTGTATTGTTGTATCTGGGTTGTAGTGGTTTTCGAGTGAAAATTGCGCCATTTTTGTATTGACATGTCACTTCCCAATAACTTCTTTTTGTACTAGTACTCAGTCCCATCTATAATGTCGGATACAGTCGTTTCAATTTTATTCGG
>CAZHBL010000011.1:0-22535 GCA_964530105.1 uncultured Pirellulales bacterium
TAGCAGATTCCGTGACCGGCCCAGCGATTGGAGAAAATCCCATCCAACTGATATAAGGTCATAATCTCCCTGTGGACCTGGGTCATGAACTCGAAATTATATGGGCCCATTGCACATGTGACCCACAATTCAGGATTCGACCAATGACGCCGTTTCTGTCTTTTCAAATCTACGGCAATCCAATCCGGATGGGCTTGATAGACGTTGTCCCATGTTGCGTGCGGGTCTGTGCGGGCGATGACCGCCATCCCCATTTTGCGACATCCTCGTACAAGATAACCGAACGGGTCGGAACCCCCAAGCCACGTACTTCGATGGTGCATGGGGATATTGGTGGGGTAATACGCGACCACGCCGCCGGCACTCAAACAGGCGGCATCCGCGTGTATACGCTTGAAGTAGTCCAGCCAGAAATCGGGATCGAAGCTACCGGGATCGTTTTCCACCAGGACCAATTGAGCCCAACGCATCGGGCGATCAAACCAGGGCTCTTGAATCTCTTTGGCGGCTGCACACGACGATCCCAGCACTGCATACGCCCCGGCGACTACCGAGGTTTTCATGAAATCTCTTCGGTCCATATCTGCTGTCTCCTCTCAATTTTGTTCCAGATTTATAGATCATCTGGCTGCTTCTGCAATCTGAATATCTCGTTGTACCTGGTCGCTATACTGCTCCCATGAAAATACAGCTTTGTGTTTCTGCTTCAATCCGGATAGTTGAACGGCAGGTATTGCATTATAATGCTGTTGTGTCACGTCGACGATTTCCTTCCAGTGTTGAGCGGCGTTTTCGAGAAGCAGAACTGCTTTTGTCTTTTCTTTGGCGACCTTTGTTTTACGAAAAGTCTCAAGTTCTACTCCGGCTCGTAATTTATCCGCAAAATATAGGCTTAAGCAGGCCCAGGCTTGTACATCTGCAATTTCACAATTGAGTGTATGAGCTTCCCTCCCTGCTCTGAGCCGTAAATCTTCAACCAGTTTTAAGGCTCTGTTTCCATCATTCTCTAAGTCATCGGCCAGATCCAGGGGAGTCAAAAGAGCGTCATCAATATTTTTGTTGGCGATCGTTGATTCTACATAATCCGGTATGGATAAGTACGCCGGATCGAGTGTTTTATGCTGGATCAATTCATCTATTGAAATGAAGGGCGAGACCTCATCATCAAAACCGTTTTGAACCGGGGCAAGAAATCCTTCCGAATAGAGCGTGTAATCCCATGTTGCGCTATGAAAAGAGGCCAGTCTCAGCGGCATACGGCTTGCCAGAGCATAAGCTTCTAATAGTTTTTCACCGATATTATTGCCGTAACGGCGGTCGAAATCGGCCGCAAAGACAGTATCAGGAGTATTCGGATCGAACAATAACCGTCCCCATAACTTGTAAAACAGCCATTGTTTTTCAAAAGCATACTGCCAGGTAACGTGGTCATTCGGTTTGTGAGAGTAATCTTTGGCAGGGATATATCCTTCAGAGCCTATGAAATACCCACCGACGTAGTCCCTGCCGTTTATGGCGATATGCTGCCGTATGAAATCAGGCTGTCCCCATCGGAGGATGAAAAAATCTTCATTCCGAATCATCCATGCTATCTGATAATTTGCAGGTTTCGGCTTCCAGAATCGCTCATCGATTTGCCCGGACGAATAGTCATGTGTAATGGCCAGGCGGGGTGTCGAATGACCATGAGACCAATTGAATTTGACTTCAACACAAACAGGATCCGGAAAGTTCGCTTCGTCTATGACGCGCCGCATCTCGACAGGAGACCCGGCCAGCACTGAACGATGAATGAACTTTGCCGGACGTTTTGCCAGCTTCATGCCTTTTATGAAAGTGTCTTGTATCCAGTCCTCTCGTTCTTCGGGCGTCATATTGCTCATCCAATCCGCCAATGTAACGCCAAGCCCGGTCAGTTCATCATACTCATTAATCACATGGGTGACACACTGCCGGGTGTATTCACGAACAATTTCAGATGTGTCGTTTCTTTCTTTGACGCCATGGGCTTTGGCGAATTCAGGCGAAACAACAATATTCCAGTTTACAATGTAGGTTTCGATCCCACGCTCCTTTGCCATGCTGAAGAGTCGACGCCAGAAACGCTGCCATTGGGCAAGTTCCCTGTCAGAGAAAGGGCATGCCTCTGGAAAATTCTCTGGCCGGATCATATATGTGAATGGATGGAGATTCCACAACGACAGTACGTTGAAGCGATTCTCCGCCATCATATCCAGAAAACTCCGCCAGAAATTCAAGTCCCGGCAGGTTTGAGTGTGCAGGTTCATGGCCGGGTTTTCATAGGGCCTGTAGGATGACCATGGAAGGTTAAATTTGATCGCACGAAACGCAAAATGCGGATTGATGACTTTTTCCTCAATTTCTCTCAAACCGCTTTTCATCCAGATCTGTTCCGTTAAATCGAGAGTACCGTACATCGCCCCTGTTTGGTCGCGAGCAATGATGCAGATAGTAACTTTGTCGCCGGAGCGGAATTTTCTGATTTGAAAACCTTCTTGCTTTATCAGAGGATTAATTAACTTGTCTGTGGATGTGTCAGGCAGGAAAACTGCCTCTGTCTCGCCTGCTACAATAATAATGTCCTTATCACAGAGATCGGCGAGGTCGTAAAGTAAGGGAGTTTCATTTGTCTTTCGCAGAGCTTCTGCCAGTCCGGAAACTGCAAAATTTAATTGGGCACAATCCGTTCTATATGCAATCGAAACATCTGCTTGAACAGGCTGGATAATTCCAAAACACACTGTAATAACAAGCAAGATTTTTTTGTATAACACCAAAGGGCTTTTAATGATACACCTCACTTTTATCTTATGAATGTACGAAGTAACAATATCAAATCTCAAATGAGCAATTTCATCTGAATTTTACGTTACGTAGTATGTCACGTTTGTTATGAAAACTCAAGCAAAGATACGAATGGGTATCAAATCGGACATTTTTTGTTACTTGTAATAATACTCGGGTAACCGACAGCTAAAAACATAACAATAATATACAAATTTTCATCAGAGGGTATAATGTAACTGTAAACCTGAATGTATCGTGTGTTTGGAATCGCACAAGCAATTAAAATCAAAAATATGTCCGCAATCGGCGGAAGGTATTGATTTGCCACATAAATAACATTTAAAAAATCGAAGGGCAGAAGATGAATCGAAGAGAATTCTTGGGAACAATAGCCGCAACAGTTACCGCTGGAGCCGGTTGTACGCACCCAATCCTGGGAGCTGAATCTGGCAAACCAGGAAAATCCGAGCAAGCAGTCATTCCAAAACATGTTTTAGGCAAAACCGGCGTGGAAGTGAGCATTCTCGCTCTCGGTGGTGTAATCGGCATGCAACTGCCGCCGTCGAAGGATCACGATCCTGCTTCTATAGCGGATAAGGCACTCGATCTGGGTATTACTTATTTCGATACCGCACCGGGCTACAACAAAGGACAATCGGAAACCAACTATGGCCAGGTACTCGACCGCCGCCGTAAAGAGGTTTTTCTGGCATGCAAGACGGGTGACCGCTCATACGATGGAACTATGCGGAGCGTCGAGCAAAGCCTGAAACGATTGCGCACCGACCACCTTGACCTTTTGCAGATTCACGGGGTGTCTTCCAAAGAAGATCTGCCGGCATGGGGCAAGCCCGGCGGTGTTTACGCCGCGCTGCTGAAACTTCGCGAGCAGAAAGTGACCAGGTTTATCGGGATTACCGGCCACGATAACGCGGAGATGCTGCGTCGTGGAATCAGTATGTACGAATTCGACACACTTCTTACTACGCTGAATCCAGTCAGTCGTCGCCGTCCCTTCCGCGAGGATTTGCTGGGGATGGCGAATGAGAAGCGGATGGGCGTAATTGCCATGAAAGTCATGGGCGGCGGCAATGGCTGCCTGGTCGTCGGCAATCCATATAAGAAGCTGCTGTTTCCATACCATGATCAAACTTCTCAACAGGTCGAGGCCCAATCGCTGATCCGCTATTCACTGGGTCTGCCAATCTCGGTCGCTGTTATAGGCGTGGCAAACATCGAACAATTGAAAGCAAATGTTGAGGTTGTGAAACAGATTAGACCGATGAACGTTGTGGAACAGAAGGAACTGGAAAGGGTCATGGGCTGAGAACCGCCAAACTATGCAGGCCGCTCCGGCAATACATGTGCTTAGCTCGGATAAAATATGAATAGTAAACACGACAAAAAAACAGACCAAACGAAATCAAACCTCCTGACTCGCGGTGACTTTTTGGCCCGGGCAGGTGGCGCGATGCTCGCTACCGCAGCGGCAACGGCGAGTTGTTTGGGCGGGCAGTCCACCATTACCATGCGGCATAAGTGGAAGGGACGGAATGACTCGAACGTCAAACGCTGGGATGTTATTACAATAGGTAATCTTTCACGCAACCGCTACTGGGGCGAAAGTGATGCCAGGGGTGTTCGGGCTGCCATCTGTACGTGCACACTGATCACAGGCAAAGATTTTCGTGTGCTGGTTGACCCTTCTCTGGCCGACGGTGCTGACATGGCCAGGGAATTGGACCGGCGTACAGGCATAAAACCTCGTGATATAACTGCGATCTTCGTAACGCACCAGCACGGAGATCATCTTGCCGGTATCGCTCATTTTCCGGACTCCAAGTGGCTGGCGGCGCCGGCGGTTGCCGAAATTATCAACAAATCCGGCACACTGCCGTGTCTTGTAGAAGGTGCTGCGGATCGCCTTCTCGATAGTATCGATATGATTCCCACGCCGGGTCATACCGACACACATCATAGTCTGCACTTCGACTGCGATGGTTTGTCCATTGTTGTTGCCGGCGATTCAGTGGCAACGCGAGACTTTTTCCGCGAGCGGCGTGGATATTACAATGCCGTGGATTTCGAGCTTTCTGCCCGGACGATGGACAAGCTCGCGGCCATGGCCGACATTGTTGTACCGGGACACGATAACCACTTTCTGGTTGACTGCGTTGCTTAAGAAGCAGATTGTTGTGTGCAGGGACGACAACATCGCGAACAACTCAAACAAGCTTATCAGACTTATTTGCGGAAGTCCGGTTATTCAGGCTCCCACATATGCTCAGTCATTTTTTCAGCCTGAACCCAGCCGGAGCCGCCGTCCATGAATGCTACGTTGCAGCCGTCGCGGTGACGGGCTCTGGCAACTCGCCGTTCTCCATCGGCACCGTCCGGCAGGTGCTGAGGTCTCCATACATCGAACTCACCCCTGCCGCTTAGTCCTTGCTCTTCTCTGATGATCGGACGCCAGGACCCATCCTCATTGTCGGCCAGAAAAATCTTCGATGAGGGCCTTTGAAAATCACTGACAGGCGTGTAACCGATGTACTCTGTGACACCGTCCTTCCACGAGTTTATCACATAATCAAGCGTTTGATCCTTGTTTGGATACATGGGGCAGTTGTAGATACCCATTTCCCGGTAGTCCTGGTCTTCGTCTCCCTGACCGCCGATATAGGGCAGGAACTTGACAATCCAAATACCACCATTTCGAGGAAATTTGCCTTCGTTATCGTCGGTATACAGGGTGAACGCCAAGCCGATTTGTTTGAGATTGTTACGGCATGTAACACCCTTGGCCTGGTCCCGGGCCCTGCGCAAACTCGGCATAAGAATCGCCAGCAGCAGCGCAATGATAGCGATTACTACCAGCAATTCAATTAAAGTAAATGCCCTTTTACCTGACATGTGCAAATCTCCTCAATCATTCGGACCGGACTAAAGCCAATCCGGTATCACAGCGACATTAAAGGAATAGTTTACTACTTTCCCGGACAGACAAATATAATTATAACATTACCCTTTCAATAGTTGCCCCAATGAATTCTATCCCTGGTTATCCAGTTCATCCTGACTTTCACCGCCGCGGTTCAAGTCCACACCGTCTGCCCGCAACGCATCCTGTAATTGGCCGACTTTCAACTCCCGAGGCAAACACCGTTTCTTTGTCGAGATTGCCGCCGCCAGTCCCGCCGCGTGACCGGTTGCTACGCAGTTGCCCATACTCTTTCCCGCCGAGGCGGCAACATGAGTCGCCGAAATACACCTTCCAGCCATCAGCAAGCCGTCCAACTTTACAGGCAGTATCGCACGGTAGGGGACATCGTGAATCTTCATTTTTGAAAGTCGCACGAATCCTATGTCCAGAAATCCACTCCGCCAGGCGATAACGTCGTCGAACTTGCGTCCTTCCTGTGCGTCTTGTTCGGTCAAGACATACGGCCCCTTAACGCGGCGTGTTTCGCGAATACCCATTTGTGTGCCGGTTCCAATCAGTTCGATGTCTTTCAACTCCTCGCCACCAAATTCACGCATCGCCAAGGTCATCTGGAGGACCTGCCTTCGGCTCTGGCACTCAGCCTGAGTACGCTCGACCGGATCAGTAGCATCGAACTGGCCCAGGTTTTTCGTCCCGGCGTGATTTATGTAAAAGCTGTTGCTGTTCGAGACTATACCGAGTTCCCATCCGTCCGGAATTAGCGGATACTTCTTCTTCGCCTTAAGCGCAATGTCCCGTATGTTTGCCTTGCGTACCTGTTCCTGGGTGACGTTAGTTAAATTCAGACAGAGCGTCATTGGAGACAGTGAGCCGATTTCTTTCATCGTCTCGGCCCCGGCGTAATATGCCACGTCCGCGTCGCCCGTGCAATCTACAATCGCCTTGGCACGAATCACCGCCGGACCGCGCTTTGTCGCCACCATGATACCTGTAATGCGATCGCCTTCCACAACAGCGTCAATAGCCCGCGTGTGGACCATGTACTTGCAGCCAACCTCGTCAAGCGCATCGAGCACCGCGACCTTCAGATAATCAACGTTACACCATAACTGATGCTCGCCGACCCTAACTGCCTGGTCGCCGTAAGCCCGAAGCTTCGAAAGAAGCAGTTCGTGCAGTTTCGATCGCGGTTTACTGCCCGGGCGCATCTGGTTGATCGGCATCCCCAGGCACCACGCGGCTACTCCCCCGAAAAACGCATAGTGCTCGATCAGCAACGTGTTGGCGCCGGTTGATGCTGCCCCGAGCGCAGCGCCGATTCCCGCCGGGCCGCCGCCGACAACGAGTACATCTGGCTTATATGGAATTTCCGCCTGCCTGCGGATTTTCAGGGTACTCTGAGCGGAGGCCGGATACGACAGGCCTCCGACAGCCCCCGCACCGGCTGCCGCGAGAAATCGTCTGCGATTGACTTTGTTACCTTCTGACATTTTCTTTCTCTCCTTTCCACCTTAGTCTATCTCCACTCGCACAAGCTTTGCATTGAGGGCGGCAATAGTCACGGTGCGGCCACCCGCCGGGTTTATCACTGTAATTGTCCGCTTCTGTCCAGGCACCATGTCGAAGAAATTATCTTCGAACACCGCAGCGGGGACGAGAAGATAATCAACAGAACGTTGTCTCGCTCTGCGGGCGAAAGCTGCTCTCGTACATCAACTTTATACCGCCTGAACATGTTGTTGAAATCGGCGATCTTGATTCCATTTAGATAGACCGTCGCCAGTGTATCCAGCCCATCAAAGCGCAGAAAGACAGGCCCTTCGTCGCCGGAAGGGCTTCGGAACACACAGGAATAGACCCAGTCTTTCTCGCCCACCCATGCAGAGTCGGCCGCATTCTTGCTAATGTGCGGATCGGGGATTTTTCCATGTTGCAGAAGAATCTCATGCACCTGGGCCGGCATCCGGGCGGACAACCACGTCTGATCAGGTGAAGCCGCCGAACGAGTCAGCGCAGCAACGTCGGGTTTGTCCGTATCGAGTTGCCTAATATGCCAATTCTCGGTAAGAGTTGTTGTGGTTCTCCGGTTACCCCATGCCCAGGATGTAATCAACAGCAAGAATACGCCACAGCTTCGGATAATCTTGAACTCGTGATCTTTCATTTTGACCTCCTACCGGTCCAGTTTGACCACAATATAAGGTGTTTCCGTTTCCATATCCGGATAAATCGCTCCGTTGCCGTTATTATCCATGACCTCAATCAGGTACATGAAGTCCCACTTCGCATCTATGTCCCGGCCCGGAACGATTGCTTTGTATTCATCACCTGCGCCCGACGCCGTCATCTCCAATGTCTTGTAGTCCTGGAACTGAGTCACACTGCGATAGCGCAAACGTACCCACTTAACACCAGCGGCGTCACTGACCTGAGCCGTGATCGTCAGTGGCTTGCCCACCGGGGCGCGCGTCACGTGCCCGTGTTTGACCTGAGGTGCCTTGTTATCGACTGTAACGGTTACGGCAATCGGCTCGGTTCTCACGTGTTTGCCTCTGTCGCCTGCCTCGATCAGGTAGCTCAATCCAGCCGTGACATCTTTGGCTTTAATGGTCGCGCTATAAACAGAAGGCTCGGTTTGCTTCATATCTACCCATACATAATCGCCTTGTCTGCTGCGGTAGCCAACTCTCGCACCGTTCACAGCTTCCCTTGCACTTGCCGTGGCACGAATAGTCAATTTCCTACCGGGTTGCGCCTTACGAATCGGCACGTGCGCAATCGTGATTTTGCTCTCAGTAACGCTCGGCTTGAAATTTATCCTCTGCTCACGAAGTTTGTCCAGTCCCGCGTTCAATTTGGGCAATTCGTCGCGCCAATGGCCGGTCAGGTTGGCGCTCGCTCGCCCCATTATTAGATTTTCGTTGTAGATATCTCCCGCCGACTCTACCAGCTTGCCCCACGCCCCGATTGCCTCGTTTTCCAGCTCAATGGCGTCGTCGAGAGCGTTGATATCGCCGCTATGTTTGAACAACGCATAGCTGAAACCCGCCTTGGCCCTGTGGGAGTGATAAAGCGCAATATAAGCCAATATCTTCATATCCACGATTGTGGAATCGAACTCCTTGTTTCTGTGCTTGCCGATCTTCTGTTCGGCCTGCTCGACGAGGCTAAGAACATCTTTCGAGATGCGGGCAAACCATCGACTTGACTGTTCAGGTGAAAATTGAGCAGAATCAATTCCATCCATTCGATTTTTTGCAGCGTCTTCTATGCTCAGGAACTGCTGTGTGTCACTCGGAAAAGCTTTGGCATATTCGGGCAGGTCCTTCATCCGCTGCTTACCCACCCATCCCCGGGTTGTAGGGAACATGTCGTAGGGATACGTATACGCCACGATGCGCGGCAGAATCTTGCTTGCACGATTAAGGGCTTGCTGGACATATAGCCCCGCCTCTTTGCCAAATCGTTTTTGAAACTCCCGTATCCAGACTTCCTCGGGCGTCTTGGGATTAAAACCTACACGGCCGAAAACCTGGAAGAAATGCCAGTACCGTTCGAATTCCCAGTCGAAATACCGATACTCAGGCTTGAGCAATTCGAAAGGCTCCATCTCATGAGGATGGTCCTGCATTTTTGTCGCCATCGGTTCGGTTACCTCAAAACCCTCGCCGTCATAGAGGTGCGTGCTCTCAGCGAATCGCCGAACGTATTCGGGGTCTCCCCAAAGTAATACCCGCGTGGTTCCCCCAGTCCACAGACGCCAGTGAATTTTGTATCTCTGCGGGTATCGCAGCAGGTCCGCGTAGCCATGTCGCCTGTCATGCTGATTGTCCGGATGGATGTGCGTCGGATGAAACGGAAGCCCCATCTGCTCCATCCAGTACTTCGTGCATATCCTCATGTTAACATTCATCTCGACGGCTTTGTCGATCAGTGAATCGGGGAAGTTCTTCGCGCGTGCATCGAAGCGAACGTTAGGAGCATGCTCGTTCATCACACGGTAGATGTTTTCCCAGAAACCGCCCATCTCGTTTCTTTTGAGCCCGGACTCGCCGTGCATGCGAAACTGAATCGCATCCAGATCCGGCACGATCTTGAGAAATTTTGTCAACGCGAGTCCCGTATAAGCAGTCAAATTATCCTCGGTCAAGCCCCATACTATCCCTTCGGTCGGTTTTCCAGCACGATCCTTCGGGCCCTGCACACCGCCGCGATAAATGTGGTCCCAGATTCCCAAAGTGAAATCCATGCCGCGCTCGTGTGTCATATCGATGATTCTGTTAAGTGCTTTCAGATTTTTGTGCTGCTTATCTTCGGTGATCCCAATAACCTTAACATCAGGAAACTCTTCGAGGTCGAAGAAATAAGGATAAGGCGGCGAGAAATATCCCCAGTTTTCGTAGCCGAAGAGCAATGCGAATGTGTTAAAACGATTCTTCGCCAACATATCAAGATATCTTGCCCAGTAGGTTTCATCGTAGAAATAGCTCTCGAAGTTTCCCTGATGCATCGTGTATATCGAAAGCGCCCGTTCGGCCACTGCCGGCTTCTCCTCTATGTCACGAACCTCGCTAAGCGGATTCTTCGGATCCTCGGCCCAGCCGATCCGGTCTGCAACGTCAAGCAGGGCATACATCAGACCACGGTCATCGGCCCCGCTGACCAGAAGCACCTTTTTGCCGGACCACCTCACGTGACGTATAACCAGCGATTCAGCCTCTACAGGCTTTGGAATGTCAAGGCTGCTATGTAATGTAGCGATAGGCCCGGCCTCACGGGGAAGGCCCAAGGCCAGCAGCAGATCACCGCTTGCTGTTTCGAGTGACGTCGTTTGTTCAATATTTATACCTTTTGCCCGAAGTGCCAATCTTACTTTACTCACTCCATGTTGCGCAGCAGGCCCCATCTTCATGTCCGTGACTAATGAAATTGTTGGACTCTGTACCGCCTGTAAATTGCAGGTCACGGCAAAAAGCAAACTCATGGCTGATACAGTGAAAACAACAGGTGGACGGCAGAACCTCTGCTTGAATGTCATTCGCAGTCTCCAAATTTAGATGAATCGATCATACCTTCAATAAAACAATATACCAGATTAAAAAATAATGACAAGTTCTGTACTTTACGAAGAACTTCAAGATGCTCTTATGTATCAATAACCTTCATAGGAATCCCTTAAGTTAATCCCACCAAGGCTGTTGAATATAAGCAACGTGCTGAATCCATACTTCCTAAAGCAGCTCCATTTTCACAAGTTGTAAAACGCCAGAATTCTTCGAAAAGTCACCTTTTTCAAGAGCTGAAAAACACCACGATTTATAAAGGGGACATCATGTCTTTAAAATGTCACTATAGATACTGATTTTGCTTAAATCTACCGAATACAAACATGAGGTTTTAGCCGAAAAATGAACATTTTAAAGAAATATTTTATCATTATCGTTTTCAATGCATGGCTTGAATTCCTTGATATTGTGCCTCTGTAGCACCTACATCAAAACTCTTATTGCGTCAATTATGTATCACCTTACTCCAGATGAAGTGCGGCTGGTACTTATTGATCCCAAGAGGGTGGAATTTGGCATATTTTCCTCATCACTCTTTTGTGCCTGTGATATTATTACCGACTTTGAAAAAGTCCCTCCCATTTTCGAGGCGCTTGTTTCAGAAATGGAGGCAGGTTATGAATTGTTGGAGCATGCCAGTGTTTCCAGCATCCGGCAATATAACGCCGGCGTAAAACCGCAGCTTCGGCGACTATATATTGTTGTAGTGGTCAATGAGTTTGCCGATCTACTAATGCAAAATGAGGAGGGCTTTGAAGATGCTATCATCCGTCTTGCTCAAAAGGCCCGTGCCAGCGGTATTCACCTGGTCATGGCAAGCCAACGGCCATCGGTGGATGTCCTTCTTAAGACCAATATTCCCGGCCGCAATGCCTTGACCGTTTCTTCCCAGGTCGATTCAAAGATCATTCTGGATACCACAGACGCCGAAAGCCTCACCGGAAAAGGAGACCTGATCTGTATCTGCCCCGCCTTCCGTGACGGGATAAGATTGCAGGGTGCCTATATCAGCAACGAAGAGATACATAAGATCATTGACGCAAAATCATAATAACTCGATAAGAGTGATACGAAAGTAACGACCCCCCAACCACCCTACACTAATCCGCGACAGCCGGGAGGCGGTTTGTGTGGGAGACTCAAGCCCTCAATCTCTTTGCCTTGACAGGGTGTTGACACCCGAATGAAAGACGCATGGTTCCTCAATTCGGCCACGGACTACCGAGGTGTCACTGATGCTACCGCAAGCGACGCTCAAGATGCCAAGGCTGCCTGCAACATGGCCTTTGCATACGCTACGTTGTATGCGATGCCTGCATACCCGCCGCCACCAGGATAACCTCTGCCGAAACCAGGCTGCTGCCGGTCATAATCCAACGCCCGCGGATGTTCAGGATAGATTGTCCCGTTGTACTTCTGCCGCACGAGTTCTTTCATGACGCCGAACATGTCCACTTCGCCTTCGTCCGGGAACACCTCCGCGTATTTCTCGTAGGGCTTTTCCACGCGTACATTGCGAAAGTGCATGTGGTTAATCCGTTTCCTGCTGGCGAAGTAACGACAGACCTCCACCGGGTCTTCGCCCATTTCCTTTGTGACACCACAGTCGAACGTGATACCGTTCGACGGGCTCGGGACGACCTCTATGAGCCGCTTCCAGCCTTCCAGCGTCCCCATGATCTGTCCGGATCCCCGGCTCAGCGGCGCCGGAGGATCATTGGGATGCAGGGCCAGCCGGATCCCTGACTCCTCGGCCACCGGCACCACCGCCTTAAGAAAGTAGGTGATGTTCGCCCACATCTCGTCCAGACTGTGGGCGCCCTCCCGCTCAAGGGGCGGCAGGTCTTTCATGCGGTCGTAATCGAATGCAGTGTATCCGGCGCCGGCTCTTCCGACCTGCTCGTAGTAGCCCTCCATGGCGCGGTGGGCGTAGAAGTTGTACTCGATCACCGGCAGACCGGCCTTACCGGCTGCGCGTATGGACTGAATGACCTTCTCGATCTCTTCGTCCCGACCTGGCCTGCCGTAAATGGTGTTTCGGAAACCCCCGATCATCAGGTTGTACAAAGTCAAGCCTTCGGTTTTAAGACGCTCGATACGGGCGCGCAGGTCGGCCTCCTGCCAGGGAATGCGAGACCCTCCGCTCAACACGTAGCCCACGCCGAGCTGCTTGATTCGCCGGATGCCATCGTTTTGCTGGCCTTCAGAGGTCCGCCCGCCATCTCCCAAACCAAGACAAAGCTTTGGTGTATTCGTACCTTCGACAATCGGCCACTGCTTCAGAGCCGGTTGCGCTGACACCATGTAAGGGGCCAAGGCCGCTGCCCCTGCTACCTGTATCATTTTTCTTCGAGATAAATTCACAGTCATAAGGTATATCTCCTTCAATTAACCCATGTGGGCATACCAGATTTAAATTCAGCTTGCCGTATACGGCCTATCATATCTTCTTAGTTTATTATGTTCAATTCGTTTCGAGAGAGTTATGACCGATATTCGAACAGTTAAGAGTATATGACCATCTTTTGTTCGGGGCAAGGACAACACCAAGGTTGATCAAGCGATTCCAGACTAAAGCGGCCTGACCGGCGACATCTGGGATGCGGTTTGTTGGAGAGAACCGGAGCAATTGCTCTTGATTGCTTATGTATATTCTGTAAGATACCATAGAAAATAGCAACATATACATGTAGAATGATAGCAGATCGCGTCTCTGGTAAGATGGTGATGTTACTGTAGGAATCCAAGAGACGGAAATGGCAGTGGCCTATAGTCAATTGACGATTTAACAATCGAAAATCTATCTGAGGTGTACGGATGCTTGCATGGCCGGATATCGCAATAATCATAGGTTATTTTGTCATCGTTCTGGGATTGGGAGCGTACCTGACCAGATATGTAAAATCGCAGGAGGATTTTTTTCTTGCCGGCAAGAAAATGCCCTGGTGGATTGCCGCCTGCTCTTTACAGGCGACGGACATAGGGCCGGAGACCTATATAGGTGTGACCGGAGTAGTCGCTGCGACCGGTTTGACGTGGCTGAATTACGATTGGCTGCCGGCTTGTGCCATTCCCTGCATAGTTGCGGCATGGTTCTTCGTAAGGCACTATTGGAGAAGCGGAGTTTATACTATACCTGAATTCATTGAAAGAAGGTATAACGCTCCTATGAGGATTCTGTGGGGGGTATTGTTTATCGTGGTCAGAACACTCACCTTAGGCGTAGTAATCTATACAATGGCATTGCCGCTGTCATTGATTGTGGGATGGCCCTGGTGGCTTTCACTTCTCGTAGCTGCCGGGGTGACAGGCGCCTATTGCTTCCTGGGTGGTCTGACAGGTGTTATGATTACGGACGTTCTGCAGTTCATTATTATGACGGTCTGTGCTGTCGGACTCGTTGTCTTTTCTCTGCAAAAGGTGGGTGGATGGGCCGGCTTGCGAGCTGCGTTGCCGCGTCAGATGTTTCACGTTGTACTGAGCAGAACGGAAGGCACCCCAGACACATGGTGGGGCGCAATGTTCATAGGCACGCTCTCTCTCGGTTTAGCTTATTGGTGCACCGATCAGAATACTCTGCAAAGAACGTTTGCCTGCAGGAGCGAAGCGGAGTCGAGAGTCGCATTAGTCATTGGAAGTATCATGAAGTATCCAATGACATTTATATGGGGTCTTGTCGGCCTTTGTGCGGCCGTGTTGTTCCCGGATCTGGTCGCAGAAAATCCGGACAATGCCATGCCAAAAGTAGTCACAACCCTTCTTCCTGTCGGCACAGTCGGCGCTGCCATTACTGCGTTGTATGCGGCGGGAATGTCCTCCTGCGATTCCTTGCTGACCTCTATGTCCACAGTCTTAACAAGGGACATCTATCAAAGGTTTCTGGTCAAGAACAAGGCGGATATGCACTATGTCTGGGCGGGCAGAGTGTCCATCATTTTGCTTCTGGTCGGCGGAACACTATTCGCAACTGAAGTTTACCCGCTTTTTGGCGCCGCGTACAAGGCATGGCAATCTGTGCTTTCGTATATACAATTTCCGTTGTTCGCAACTCTGGCCCTCGGCATCTTCTACAAAAAGGCAACCGCCTTGCCGGCCTTTATTGGCTTATTGGCAGGTTCAGTCTCGGCCTTTGTTCTGGACAGGTTCGTTGGGCCGGCTGTAATTCCATATTGGTGGTCTTTTGTGTGGGCCGGATGGGTAGGGGGACTTCTAACGGGAGCCATAATTGTCTTTGGCAGCTATTTTACGAAACCATATTCGCAAGACAAGCTAAGAGGCCTCTGCTGGGGAACATTCGAAGAAAAACAGGTGGAGGTTCCGCGGCTGCTCGACTGGCGCATTTGGAGTATCGTCTCTGTGATTATAGGGGTATCATTGACATTAATTTTCTGGCTGGTTTTATAGGTGGACCTATGAAAGAAATGAATCAGGGCAAAGTATTGGGAATAAGCCTGAAAGCATTTGCCGTCCTAATCATCGCCGTCTGCTTTATATATGAAATGGTCACACCTTCTGTTAAATTTATGACTCTGTGGTTCTCTTATCTTGTTGGTGCGGTCCTTTATACCATAGGAATTCTGATAGGCTTCATATAGAGGACAGATGGAGAGAAGGTGGGATTGTGCTGTTTTCGACATCAAATTGGAGCGTATAACACGTCGAATTGACATGATTCTTATAACGGTGGCGGCAGATTGAGAATGAAAGCGAAACATAATAATACACGGTTCTCGATCGTAAGTGAAGATAACATTTCACCAAGCCTCGATCATGCCATTCGGAAAACCTTAGTAGCATGTTTTCCTGCAGACCACGAATACTTCCAGTCTCGCAGTTGGTGGCATTGCGTTCCAATATACAGGGTTCTCGGCAGGGGCGATGGAGACTCGGTCGTGGCGCACGTTGCGGTGGTGGAGCGAACCGTGGTTATAGGCCAAAGTTTAGCGAAAGTACGTGTTGCCGGAGTACAGAGCTTTTGCCTGTTACCCGGTTATCGAGGTAAAGGCTTCTCAGATAGAATGATGTCAATTGCCATGGAGCAGGCAAATAGACGCGGTTTTGACGTAGGGCTGCTTTTTTGCCAAGATAAGCTGCAGGCAGTCTATGGCCGTATGGGCTGGTACAAACTTGATTCGGATGTCTATATGTCTGATGATATAGAAGATAAAAGACTTATTCCGACCAAAAACATTACTATGTTCTATCCTATTGGAATAAGGCGATTTCCTTCAGGCAATATCGACCTGGCCGGCACCGATTGGTAGCATCTGACTTGCTGAGACGGCCAGGTGGTACAGAAAATTTCATAACTTATGCAGCAATATTCGGCAGGATGTCTTGCAATCTGCTTTGGTTTTCGGGTATTATCAGCCTTTCAGCGTAGCAGCGTTTGAACTGGAATATGCGTGTGAATTGACCAATTAAATGGAGGGCCCAAAAAATGAGAGTTCATCACAGAAAAAACTTACTACTTATAGCTTGTCTGCTAACTGGTGCCGTCTGCGCCTATTCGAAGGAAAACTGGCCACAGTACAAATATGATTGCCGGCATTCGGGAAATGTACCCGATAGGAATGTGACCACGCCTCTGGGTTTGATCGGTGCCGTCCCATTGGCGGACGCTATCTTCACAGCGCCGGTGGTCGCAGGTGGGCGTATCTATGTGGTTGATGGGTCCGGCGTTGCTTTTTGCCTCAATGCTGCGACATTGGGTGTTGAGTGGAGGTTTGAAGCTGGCGGTGGCAAGGCAAACTGTAATAACATATCATCGCCAGCCATCGCAGAAGGTTATCTTCACTTCGGCACGATGTCCGGTTCCTACTATGTGCTGAACGCAGGCAGTGGGGCGGTCGTAAAACGGATCGACTGCGGCGAACCGGTTTTCAGTTCACCGGTTATCGCCAATGACAGGGTATATTTCGCCACGTTAGGCTCACGGGTCTATGCCCTTGAGCCTGACGGCACTGTTTGCTGGGTCTGGGACTTCGTCAAAGAGAAACTGGGTTTTACCGGAAATCGCTGGAGCGGACATGATTGGCTTGAAAGCAAGGGAACACGAGTGACGCCGAACGAACAGTTCTGCTGTTCGCGGGACATAGCGGCGCATGGCAAGACGCTCATTATCCCCGCCGGCTGTTCAGTAATATGGTTGGATGACCTTGGAGATAAAGCTGATGTCCGGGCAATGCAGGAGCCCCGTAATACTACTCTTGGACTGAGCATCGGCGAAGATGGAACGGTCTATCGTCAGTGGACTCTCTTAGACAACGGCGGCAGCGTAGATATGCTGCGACTTGGTGATGGCAAAGTAAAAGCCGACTATGTTCGAGGTACCAGGACGAGCACGGCAGGTGGGCTAATAAGTTTCTGTTCGGTTAGTTTACAAGGTCAGTATGTTTATAGATGCCGACCGGAAGAAGGTTTCGGTCTCTGCAAGCATGTTCCGGGTCAAGAGCAGCCGCAATATCTTGGAGGTTATCCATCTATTGCTTCGCCGATTCTGCTTGGCAATTCTGCTGTCTTTGGTGGACTGGATGGGAGTCTTTACGTGGTCCAGCTGTCCGGTTCCGGCAAGGTATGGTCGTTTAAGACTGCGTTCGGCAAGGCGATATCGGCTCCTGCTGCTGTGTGTGATGGTAGAATCTACTTTGGGTGTGAAGACGGATACCTATATGCTTTAGGACCCGATGGTAAAGCCCCGTTGCCGTCGGAAGATCTTGATCTTTCGAAGATTAAAAGCCCACTAACAAGCAAACTTGCTGATCCAAAGTATGACCGATTCACCAGCTTTGGGAACTGGGCAAATACAAACGTAGATGCGCAAGGCATAGCTCCACCCTTTGAGATCAAATGGATTCGGAGGTACAAAGGAACAGCAAAGCACTTTTCCACCTTCGGCGGGGGCCGAATGTACACCCACACCGCAGAAGGACAAATATTTGCCGTCGAGCAGGAAACCGGACGTTTGTTATGGCGGCGCTATTTTCCCGGAGTCCACATTTGCTACACATCGCCCCTCTACTACAAGGGGCGTCTGTTAGTCCCCCAGGCCGGGTTTGTGAGCTGCCGTTTGCGCTGCCTGGATGCAGTTACAGGCAAGCTACTGTGGGAAGCTCCTTTTTCAGGATCACCAAGCTGGAACAGACAGTTACCTCCTGTTATATACAAAAACATGGCCATCTACATGTTTAGCACGGGTAA
This sequence comes from uncultured Pirellulales bacterium, assembly GCA_964530105.1. GTDB lineage: Bacteria > Planctomycetota > Phycisphaerae > Sedimentisphaerales > Anaerobacaceae > JAFGPJ01. The sequence continues at coordinate 18,016 of CAZHBL010000011.1, forward strand.
GTACGGCGAGTTTGCTCCGAAGCAGGACAAGCAAAAGATAGAGTGGCTCTTTGAACATCAGAACAATCCAAGTTTTCCCAAGAGTCACAGACCTTTGCTGCGAGCATACAACATAGACAACGGTCAGGTGATGTGGACGAGGGACTTCTCTCAGTTCGGTTCCGGCGGCGATGATGCGGGAATATGCCTAATGGATGGCACGCTTTACTATTCTTGTTATTTTGGCCATTCTGCAGCAAATAGGAGAGGTATTCCAAGCGCCAAGGGTTTGACGGCAGCCATCGAACCGGAGACCGGGCAGGTCATTTGGCTGACAACCCGATACTTTATTCATGGCGGCTGCACAATTTGTGGAGAAAACGGGTGCCTGTACCTGGGTGGGTATAACAAGCTTGACGGTGAAAACAGCTTCGTGTGGTGCGTGGATGCCAAGGACGGATCAATGATATGGAAGTCCGAACCGGTTCGTGAAGCGATCCAGGTAGTGACCATAGGCCCCGAATTTTTGTTTGTTCATGCCCAATATAGAAATGGTTTTTTGTTAGACAAGGACACAGGTAAAATCTTAACGACTCTCACTCAAGGTTATAAATGTACACGTTTCACATTTTCAGAGCCGTATCTGCTCGGCTCCAATATGGATGTATATGATCTGTCTGATCCGAATAACATCAGGATGATATCTACAGGACCTCGTCTTGATCCGAGTGAATGTATCGGTGCGGTCGTATCAAATGGCCGTCTCTTTTATACGTGCCATGGTGGCGGTTTACAGGTTTGTAAGGTCTGTGGGATGGAAGCGGTTTCTAGTGCTCCACTAAGGACTGACCAATGAGCCTTGGAAAAAACATACTATCCGAATGTACCGTGTACTAACTGGAGGCAATCAGAAATGAATTCAACAAAACTACTCTTTTTACTTATGATGGTAATGTTCCTTGGTGGCTGTGAGAAACAGACAGAATCAACTGAGCTAATTGAATTCCCAGGATCAACGAAACCTTCCGAGCCGACTGAGTCAGTCAACCAAGCTGTGGCCAAAGACAACCTCGTCCAGATCCAACCACACGTTTCAAGCGGTACCGATGTAGACGTAAGGGACGATGCTCTGCAGGCACAGTTACACCAGGCAGCCCTGGATGGACAAAGTGATGTTGCAGAGCTCCTTATTGCTAAAGGCGCAGATATCAATGCTAGGGACAATGAGGGCATTACTGCTCTACATAGGGCAGCCGAAAAGCACCACACAGATGTGGTTGAGCTTCTGCTTGCCAAAGGAGCAGACGTGAATGCCAAGACTGCCGACAAAGAAGAGACTCCTTTAATCTGGGCTGCTTACTATGGGTATAATGATGTTGCAGAGCTTCTTATTGCCAAAGGTGCGGATATCAATGCTAAGGACAATGAAGGCAGTACTGCTCTGCATAGGGCCACCGAAAAGCATCACACAGATATGGTTGAGCTTCTGCTTGTCAAAGGAACCTACGTGAACGCCAAGACTTACGGCAAAGAAGAGACTCCTTTAATTTGGGCTGCCTACTATGGGTATCTTGATGTTGCAGAGCTTCTTATTGCCAAAGGCGCGGATATCAATGCTATGGACAATGAGGGCAGCACTGCTCTGCATAGGGCAACCGAAAAGCACCACACAGATGTGGTTAAGCTTTTGCTTACCAAAGGAGCCGACGTGAATGCCAAGACTGTCGACAAACAAGAGACTCCTTTAATTTGGGCTGCCTATTATGGGTATCATGATGTTGCAGAACTGCTTATTGCTAAGGGCGCCGATATCAACGTCAAAGACCAGCTAGGGCGGACTCCTTTAGTGGTGGCGAAGGAGAAAGGGCGTGAGGAAATCGTCAAACTCCTCCGCAAGCATGGAGCGATAGAATAATCAAGATGGAGCATAGCAAACAGCCCAAGGCGACCCGCGCCGGCCGGTCATCAGTTTTCGTAGAAAAGTCACACCCGTAGCCCTTGAGTTGCCGACGGTCGTTCCGAAGTTAGAGCGGAGGTGTTTGTGCATTGAATATTCAAGAGAGAGTTGATATCCTATAGGTTTGAGTCTTTTTCAGAAACTCGCAGAAAGACTGAAGAAAAGGAACAATTGGCGTATTTGAAGGCTGGGCTAATTGCCCAATCACATCAAGGGCTTCAAACTTTCTCTTCTTTTCAAGCGCAACTCTTTCATTGGTAGTTCTCAAAGATCTCGATATAGACTTGTTACCCAATAAATAGTGAATCCACCATGTATTTCCACGTTTGTAAATACTGGCCATGGCATTATGTCCTTTCATATAAATTTTACTATGACCTGTCCCAGTGCCACTGACGTGCTGATGACCTATCGATTTTGCTACAGTACGAGCAGCGCATAAAAATAGGGCAGACCTAACTGTCTGTCCCTAAGTAACTTACAGAATAGCGGGGGCAGGATTCGAACCTGCGACCTCCGGGTTATGGGCCCGATTAAGGCCAAAATCATAAGTTTCTGTCAAGCAAGCATTTAATCGTAAGTCTTTACAGCACAAAGACAAACATAGATGCGTATATTGCGCATATTCCGTATCACACGCGCAAAATATACTACAATTTGTCTACACGCTCGTCAAGCCATTCCATCGCACCCTCTGTCTCCTCCCATATATCTGCCAGTTGCTCAGAACAAATGACTGCTTCGTCCTCTGAGCCAGGGCTATAGCCTGAGGGCGGGAAGTCCGGCATTTCCTCGTATCCCAACAGATACTTTGGAACATATCCGTTCACGTCCATTGCCTTCTTTAGATGGTTGCGGGCAGTGGCTGTGTCGCCTTTTTGCCGGAATGTAAGAAGGGCTCTGGCATAACACCAAATCGCGAAGACTTTGTCGTCTTTATGTAGTTTCAGAAGCTCGGCAGCTTCTTCATCAGCATCTATTCTCAGAAGAGATGGCAGCAGCGCATGTCGTACTCCCTGGTTATCATTTGGATTCAAGAGCAACAGCTCGCGGTAATGTTGCACTGCTTCATCAAGATATCCCAATTCCTCCAAGCATTGAGCTAAGCCAAATCTGGCGCGCATGTAGGGTCTGGTAGGCAGAATACCCCAAAAATGACCTGATTCCTCTTCAAAAAGCTCCTCGCCTAAAGTTCTTTCGCCGGCAGCCACACCCTCTGCATAGTAATCTCGGGCCTTTTCTACATCTGAGCAGCGTTCTGCCAGTAACACATATGCATCAGCGCAATCCGGGCAAATCTTTAAAGCCTTCCTTACTAACTGGATTTGCTTTCGTCCTCGAGCCTCAAATGCCTGATACACAATATCCTGCGCTTGCTCCAAGGGAGTCATCTCACCTTGGTGCTGAATCTCCTTACCAACTACATTCTGGTTGAGAAACTCTTGTAGCTCCCCCATGCTCCCGAAATCGTGTGCATCAACCATCCGTTGTATGTCCAGTTGGGTTCTTTCCATTGCCCGACGATCAGGCACACCGCCTCTCAACTTGACCTTCTTTCTTGAGTCTTCACCGTCTGGCCTCAAGAGGTCTGGCAGAGACAATGTGAACTCCGTTTCACCACGTGCAGTGAGTATGTTCCTTTTCCACCGGCCACTGTCCATTTCATCTTCAGTAGTTTGTGCCAGCGCCCTCATCAGTCCCTCCAGATAGCATAATATGTCCGGACCAGGGCGTCGTTGCTTCAGACTGAGCTCCCAACAGATTGCGGCCGGATAAGCATCCTTGTCTGCAACTGGCAGACCATTGTCTTCCCACAAGTCAGCGTCACCAAAAGGCAGTTCGGTAATCGGACCAAAAAATACCGACCAATGTTTGTCAGCTGCGAACGGTGAGGGCCCTGGCTGTTCAAACAAGGATTCAAATTGCGAGACTGAATCGAAAAAGCCCAACCCAAAAGTCGTTCCACCTGCGCCGAGCACCGTGAGATATCGCAAAGAAGCATCAGCAAAGGGAGACTCGACCTCAATTAAATCTCCATCAGTTAAGTGTTGCCACGGCTTTGCCTGGTAATACTGTGAGGCTGCATCTGCAAAAGCCCACATCAATTCCACAGTGACTCCCTTTACGTCCAGAGCATTTGGCACTAAAGGTTGACCATCGATCTTCTCCGCCATATCAGCAATCATTTGTTCGAATGTGAACAGCTTGTTGCGATGCTCAACCGTAATACCTGCTTCAGCCAATAGCCCTCCCAGATGCTCAGCTAATGCTGAATCTTTGACCTGAATCTTTCCCGGACGATAGCCCGCAAATTCCTCATTGCAGGCAAACTCGATCAAGGCGCTCAGGGCCATTTCAAAACTCTTCTCTTGCGGTGTTTTCTGTCCAGTGGTGTGTATTAGTTTTGTCTGGATGCTGATCCAGCCTGCTATCCAAGGCCGATATGGCTCTTGGTCTCTTCCTTGGACCCACATGGGCAATTTGGTTAGGCCGCCTTGCCATGTTTCTTTAGTGCGCTGGGGCAATCGTTTGAGGCGTTCTATCTGGAAATTCATTTCATTCTTCCGAATCTTACATTGCTATG
>CAZHBL010000011.1:22635-26192 GCA_964530105.1 uncultured Pirellulales bacterium
GCCACGGCCGTTCCTGTTAAAGATTCCTGTTCATACTGCACCCCTTTATTGTTTTGTTAACTGTTTTCATTTAAAAGGGCCTTTCTGTTTTTGAAATGCTTACATTTTTTATAATCCTTATCTTCCGGCGGTTCAAACAAAAATTTCATAGAAGAGTATTCGTGTCTTTTCAGCAAGCCTATTTTTTGCCATTTTCTCACTGTCCCGGGTGCAACATTTAACTTTTTCGCTACCTCTTCAACACTTAAAAATCCTTTTTCTCGTAATCGTTCATACCGGCTTTTTATACCGTAATTACGCTGAATATCTCCTACCATTTGACCATTAAACGGCAATTTACACCACCCAGAACGAAAACCTTGTTCATTAAGTTTAGTAGCTACGTCTCCACCTATATAATCATCAAGCAGCTTATCAATCATTTTTACTACTTCCGGGTCTGTTCTTCTAAGCTCTGGGCAGGGTTTAGGTTTTGGCATATATATCGTCTTTGTCGCTCCTCCTCTAAAACGTATATTTATAGTAACTTCTTTTCCAACAAGCAAAGTAACATCTTCAATTAATAAACGTATCATGCGTTTGCGTTCTCTGTCCGAGACGTCCGGGTTTGTCCATAGCTTAGGAAAGTCTGTTGCCAGGGACATGATTTCCTTTTGTTTTGTATCATTTAAAATCTTGTAATCATTTTTTCTTAGACGTTCATATTCATCTTTAGCTTTTTCGAGGGCACATAATTTGTCATTCCAATTGGCTTCCAATGTTCCAACAACCAATCTATTGTCAGGATCAACCTGCATATAGCGACGCTTTGCAAGATTAGCTTCATATTGAGCACGCTCCACTTGCTGTCTGCGAATTTTATCCGTTTCATCAAGTCGTTGCTGCAATTCTTTTTGAACGTTTAATGCCACCTCAAGTGTTAACGGAGTAACTGATTCCATGAGAAGTTCACCTACGGCTTTATCGATTCCCTCACCTCTGACACCCTGGCACCTGGAACCTCCCCATTCACCCGATTCCAGAGTACATGTATAGCTTGGTATACAGCGTCCATTTCGTTTGTGATAATGGATGGTCATTCGCTTACCGCAAATACCACAAATGGCTAATCCCTGTAAAAGAGCACAACCTTCACGGGGAGGGCCTTTGCCCTTAGTTCTTTCCACCCAATATTGAAGCTGTTTTTGATTTTTTTCGTATTCATCCCATGATATATAGCCCTCATGAGCATCTTTGATTAATACTTTCCATTGCTCCCGCGGAACAATCCGTCGGCTTGTAGTACCATCTGCTCTCCTGACTTCACGGCTACGTCCGTAAACAAATGCACCGGCATATACGGGATTATGGAGTATATCTCTGGCCAATGAACCATATAGTTGCTTCCATGCTGATTTTTCATTCATCTGACCATGTGGATGCCGCGGGAATAACAACCCTTGTTGATGAAAGTATATTACGACTTTCCGCGCACTTCCGACACGCCGATATGTTCGGAATAAAAGACATATGCTTTGCTGAACCTGCTTATCGGGGTCGAGGATAACCTTGTCTTCGTCATCGTATACAAATCCTACTGGCAATGGCAATCGAAGTTCTCCTCGCTGGGCTTTATTGAGAACGCCTCCTCGCATGCGCGATCTTAAAATATGAATTTCTGCTTCACTCATTGTGCCTTTAAGCCCCAGAAGCAGCCGGTCATTAAAGTTGCACGGATCGTAAAGTCCATCTTCATCAAGAATAAGCGTTTTGGTTAAGCCGCATATTTCAAGTAATTGGTGCCAATCGGAATTGTTGCGGGCAAGTCGTGACACCTCCAACCCTAAAATAATACCTGCTTTACACATTCCCACTTCAGTTACAAGCTTCTGAAAACCTTCTCTGTCTACTGTAGAGGTTGCAGAGTGTCCCTGATCATTATCAATTACAATAATCCGCCCTTTTGACCAACCTAATTCCGTTGCTTTTTGCTTAAGCGCATACTGACGCCTGCTGCTTTCCTGGTGCACTCGAACCTGACGTAATGACGATTGGCGCACATAGAGGTAAGCTTTGCGTTGCAGGTGATCTTGTGTTACTTTCTGATTTACAAGTGAAACCATTTCTGCTCTCCTTTCGATTAAGATTCATAATCATATTTGTTAACATTGTCGTGATTTGACCTGAAATATTCTCGGGAACAATTTTATTACAATCCAGAACCATAGTATCTTTTGGCTTGACTTCAGGCGTGTGTTCAGACCAGGTTTGGGACCATACCGTCATACCTTTTCGCATAAACAGTGCCAACCCTAAGCCCCGACCACTTGTAAATAACTGGCCCAAGGCCTGACTGCGAAGATGTTCGTAACGGGCAATTAAGCTATCTTTGTCCATGGCATTTTCATCTGTCTCAGAAATGTTTAGCCCTTTTTTTGATGGTGTTTTAATGCACGTTCGATAGTTCGCCGATGAACTGAGATTCCGAATTTTTCCATGATCAATTGACGAAGATCCAGAGTGGATAACGAGCTGTTTGCATCGAGACATGTTTTCACATAATCCGTGACATCCTCAGAAAGTTTGTGGGCGTGCCGAGGCCCAGGACGATCGCGAAATAAACCTGCTATACCGGCTCGCTTGAAAGCGATGCGCGCCTGGTAAAATGCATTTCGGGAAAACCCGAATATTTTGGCTGCTTGTGATACCGACCAGCCATCTTTCTGCACGCGCCGCAGCATCTCGTACTTGACTTGTACTGTATCGTGAGAATCGAAGAATTCGTATTCGGCAAAGAGTTCGTCCTTGACTCCCTCGGGCCGGGGGTTTAACGCGATGTGTTGCCGCAATATCTCGTTTTTGACATCGTTTTTTTGTTTTTTGGCCATAGCAATGCTTCCTTTCAATTGCTGATAATAGTGTAATTGTAATTATATTCACACTGAAAGGGCTTGTCAATAAAAAAATATCACAAATACTCAAAATACAAAGAAATAGGCTCGTATCTTCATACCGCCGAGAATACCTATCTTTCTTTTTGCGACATAAATAAAATGACAATTGCGGCATAATTCGCATTACAGTCCTTTCTTGGTTCTTTTTCTGCGGGTCCGCTTTGCGGTTACTTTTATATCTCTGACTAATTGCACAAGGTCCAGTAGATCTGTGGGGCAAAATAGTGAACGTCCGCCTGCAATCACAACATATGAATTGGGCGGTTTTAGGCTTGTCCAGCGGGTTGGGATCCTGTTATCACGATTTTGCTTGCTCTGGAAAAATAAGTAATCTTCCCCTGAACAGCACCTTGAGAATAAAAGTTTAAACTCTTGGCCAAATAAGGGGTGAAATGGGTGAGTTACTCTAAAAACTTCATTAGTGCTATAACCATTGGGTGCAGTATGACGTGTAGTTGAAGAATTCCTTTCTCAACCAACCGGCTCTTTCTGCGATTCCAGTTTCGGCTATCCAGTTCGCCACGACCAAGATATTGGCCGCAAGGAAAATGATCCCAATCAATCCCAATACAACAATTTTTCTAACTGTCAAACTCATCATCAAACCCTTTCTAAAAAGTTAAC
>CAZHBL010000012.1:0-25008 GCA_964530105.1 uncultured Pirellulales bacterium
GACTCCAGCTCGGATTGCTCTGAACAAACTGTGGATCATCTGCTCCCGGCAATGCCGCGAAGGTCTCTGCATTCCGATCGTAAACACACAGAATGCCCTTGACGGGAAAAAAGAGTTGAGAGAAAGCCAAATCCGGCTTGGGAACGAAGACGGACGCATCTTTGACTGTGCTCAATACAAACCTGCCGTCCGGAGATATCTGAGAAAGCAGACCGAATGTTTGTTGCCCATCCTCTTTCCTGTAATCGTTCCAAGTTATTATGTCGCTGGTAGCAAGGGTCATTTGCTCGGCCACTTGCGTAACGACGTATGAAGCCTTGCTGTTGGCATAATCCACATCCATCGCAAGAGTTTTACCGTCTATGGGAAACGAGTGACAATTTCCGCAAACCGGCAGATTTTCCAGGATGATCGGAGGCTGCTTGGGCGACGAAATGCTTCCAAAACGCCATCGGATATGCGATGGGTCTTTGACGGCATCAATGAAGGGCAGGTTCACTTCCCGGTAAAACAACGGTGCGCCGACCGGATCCTTAGATGTTTTAATTGAGATTCGCCCGGCTGAGAGAATCCTTGTTGTTATCCGGCGACTGATACCCAGAATTGTAACCTGGGCATCTCTTTCCAGCGACCGCTTCTTTATAGTTTCCCACTGCCCTATCTCAGGTGTCCACCGGGGTTTTTGGGTGGCAACATTCATCGGGGCCTGGCTGTCCTGGAACTCGATACTGACCAGCCACATATTTGACCTGGAGTTGCCATCTTCCCAGTGAAATGCAGGGGGTGCAATTTCCGGCGGAAAAAGCGTCTCGTCAAGCGGACGGTGAATTGTCAAGTCATCATATTCCGCACCAACGCGATAACGTGCTAACAGATCCTCTGGTTCGGAGCCTGACTTGTAGCAAAAGACTAACATACCTGCCGCGACAATCGCAACGAGCGTGCCTATCTGATATTTCACATTTACACGCTTAAAAAACATAATTTTTCCGTACGACAGTAATGAACTTATCGAAATTACCTTGTTCCGATTACTTTGTGAGCATATCTACCATCAGGTTCCAGAAGCGTTTCTCGTCGATGCTCAGAAGGATACGGGCCTTTTGAGTCCCGGCGGGTCCCTGCCTGCGATAGCCAAGGCTTCGGCCGTAGTCAAGCCCGTAATCCGAATTGACATCGATCCACCGTGTTTCTTCTTCGATAATCAACGACGGATCAATAACAACCGCTGCGGCGATGGTATCCCAGACCAATCGAGTATAGTTGGGATCCTTTTCGAATTCCGGTCCGTACTTTTGCCTGAACATCTTTGCGATTGGCGTGTCCACGGCCGTGATGCGATTATAGATTTTCCTGTTAAACCGATATTTCTCACAGACATCCAATCCTACAATGAGCTGATCGGCAAAGGGTGCCCGAACGGACATTTTGGCAGCCTCCGGATCAAACCAACAATTGAATTCGGCCGCCGGTGTTGTATTGCCCGGAACATCAAACGCCCCGCCCATGTACACAACCCTCTTTATCAGCGGAACAATCTCCGGAGCTATTCTTATGGCGATCGCCAGGTTCGTACACGGCCCTATCGGCATAACGGTGACCTGGCCCGGATTGGCCTTGATAGTATCAATCAGAAAATTGACTGCGTGCTTTCCCACAGGCTTTGTTGCCGGCCGTGTTCGGAATTCACTTTGATACACGTCAAGATAGGATGTCGGCTCTACCCGTGCAAAACAGCCGGTATAGCTTGAGCTGTAACCGAACATCTCCCGCTCGATTTTCATAGTCTCATAGCGGCCCGCTCGAAGCGGATAGCGTGTCCCGGAGGCTACCGGAATATCGGTGCGATTCAGTATTTCAAGCTGGCGAAGAGCATAAGCCGTCCCCTCCGAAAGCCACGTATTCCCCGGAACTATCGTCACACCGAGCAATTCTATATCCGGATGGTTTGCGAGCATCATCATCGCCACACCATCGTCGTATAATACGACCATATCGGTATCGAGAATGACCTTCTCTCTGGCTCCGGCGACAGAAACCAGAACCACAAGCAGCAGTGTTACTCTAACAACCGCGGCAAAAGAATGTTTCATAATAAACATGGCCTTATCCCTTCAGCATAAGCCGATTCCTTTCAGATTGATAGCGCCTTTTTGCAGAGTTCTATGTGCTCGTTTTGCTTGCCCGAGCCTTTGTGGCCGGCAGCCCCTTCCTTCCATGCCGAACGCGCTTCTTCTGTACGCCCAAGGGCCTGCAGTGCTTTGCCGCGCCAATACTGCGCTGAGGCCTCCTGAGGTCTGTTGGAGCGCCCGACGCCGATGTTTTTCGGATATGTCAGCGAGGCTTCGAAATCATGCAATGACCCGGCGAAGTCCTCGTCTTCAAAGCGCTGCCGGCCCCGTTCTACATGGGCCTTATGGAAGATATCCCATGTAACTGTCTGGCCTTCCCAGTTGACAAAGTACGGCGTGGATTCGAGTAGATTAATGGCCTCGGTGTATTGCTTCTCGTCAAGATACATCTGGGCGAGCATTATGATTATATCGGCCCGGCGGATGTTCTCAAACGGCATCGATTCGAGGATCTTGATAGCATTAGGGCGCCTCTTTGCCGCCAGGAGAATATCGGCAAGGTCCCTATACAGCGTCTGGTCCTTAGGCCTTGCAGCGATGGCCTTCCGGTAAAATCCCTCCGCTTTCGACAGGTCTTCTTCCGCCGCCCAGGCATGAAGGCCGAGGTTGCGAAAGGCAATGCTTAGAGACTGATCCAACTCAACCGCCCTGCTCCACTGCCGGACAGCTTCATCCTGCTGATCCAGGTGACTGTAAAGATTTCCAAGATGCAGATGCGCGTGCGCATCGTCGGGATTGTTTTTTACAGCGTACTCAAAGATGGCAACTTCTTCCGGGCGGGATGGAAAGACATAATCCCGGTTCATTCGGGCCGCCTGAACCAGATACGCGCCAGCTTTGGCCTGGTCCTTCTGCAGCGATGCAAGGTAGGCCAGATAATACACCGGCAGCGGACTTCGTCTATCCTCCGGCACCGCCTCAACGCAGGCCGCCCGCAGAAGTCCTTCGGCCTCATTCGCCAAAGCCACCTCCGCAAAGACAAGACCGGCCTCCAGCATTTCAAATTCATCCTCTCCGACGAAAGCCCGCGCCTCCCGCACGAAGCGATTCATCTGATCCTTGTTTTTAAGCGCGATAATCATCCTCGGGACCAGGGCCGTCGGATTCTCGGCGATCTTCTCTTCGGCCTGCTTATATGCCGCTTTTTTCCTGTCTCCGGCATAAAGGGCCATGAGCAGATGGTCCTTCGCCTTGCCATCCTTCGGATTGAGCCGAACCGCCCTTCTGAAAACTTCTATAGCTTTAGAATACTCGCCCAGCCGCATATGAGCACGACCGGCCAGGTCGAAGCCGAGAGAATCCGTGCCGAGACATCGTATCGCCCTGTAAGCACAGCGCAGGGCCTCGGCGTCGTTTCCCAACCTCAAATGGCTCACACCAAGGAAATACCACGACAATCCATCGGTATCATCTCTTTTCACGGCGGTTCTCAACTGGCCGGCAGCTTTTTCGCACAGACCGGCCTCGATATCCAGCACGGCCAGCGACCGCAGAGCGGGTGAATATTGCCCATCTTCGGCTAATGCCTTCCCATAGTACTCGCGGGCCCTCCTGCGATTCGTCGCCAGGTCGAATTTTCGGCCCTTGAGAAATTTCTCCTCAATAGTAAGCTGTTCATCGGGCTTTCTCATAAGATCGGAGGGTTTAGGCTCAGGAGTTTTGGGAATCGGTAAAGGAGTCACGAACGAGGCAATGACCTGTCGCTTGCCATTCCTTAACATAACCTCGACGGGCGACTGCCCGACGGCTGAAAGCGTCACTGTCTTTGGATTCTCAGGCCCGAGGTTTAGGGTCTTTCTCAACAGTCGCCGGCCGTCGCGAGTAATCAGGCAGGTCGCTCCCGGAAAAGGACTCGTCGCGATGATGTGTAGCTGAAGAGTATCATCCTCGCGGGCCGTCTGGACTGCAATGTCTTTCGTTGCGAACTCGAAACCGTCCCCAAGCCCGTGCACCGGATACCAGTATTCCTGCCACGAGACCTCCTGCCTCGGCAATAACATGCCGTAATCGGATTGTGTCGGCAGCGGCCCGCTTTGCACCTCGATATATGGGCCGTCATTATCGGTCAGATTCTGCTGGCTTACAATGCCGAAGTCCCAGGTCCCCCACGTCCAGGCCTTTTTTCCGACCAGCTCGCGGTGGTCCGCCACCTGCACGATCCCACGATCGGCGCCGACCTCGTAAGCCCCGAAGAAATCAAATACGCAATCCACGGCAAAAACTGAAGAGTAGATTTCATAGTTTTTCAGCCATGTCATGTCCCTGCCTTTGTCGATGGGCCAGGAGAAGAACTTGACGCCGTAATGGTCGGTGCCGAGAGTCATCGGATAGATAAAACGCGTGCCCGGCCGGTTCGGAAAAGCTGTGCAGTTCCAGAAGTAGTACGGGCTGACCGCATCTTCGGGATTGAAGATTCGAATCTGCTCGTCCAGATATGCCTTTCCCGGATGCAGAGTCACGCACACCGTCCACTGGGTGCGCTGGGTCTTTTCGAGGTTGTTGACTTCAAGGTATACCGAGCCGTCTGCGTTTTCCCCGATCAGAGCATCAACCGGTGACAAGATAGTTACAGTATGCACCTGTGGCCCGGCGTTCCACTCGACCCCTCCGCTAATGAAAGCTCCGCGCATTGCTATCATACTTGGTTTGATAACATTATTGAGATGGAACATCTCCTTTCCTTCAGTTTTGTCAAAAACTGAATGCAAGCGGCCGCCAAGCTCCGGGAGACAGGTAACCTTCAAGTATTCATTTTCAAGAAACAAGGCCTTGTACGTCCGGTCCTTTTTGGTTCTGGAAAGATGGTCTTGCATTGGATAAGGATAGACGATGGAGCCTTTGACAGTCGTCGAGAATTTCACAGCACCTTCGAGGGCCCAGAGCTTGGGATTCACATCCTCGGCCCATCCGTAAGTGGGAATCGTGATGGTACCTTCCCACGCCTTGGCTTTCGCATAACTTCGGTCCGAAAGAACCAGACCATTAAAAAGCAGAATCAAACAGAAATATTTTACAGGACCTCTCATAATTTCACCTCACATTCTATTTATTGGCCTATATTTATGTTGACGATAATTATATCCCGGTCACGGTCTTTGGCAATTGTTACCACCCGGCCCGTTCCGTCGGCAGCCACACTTTGGCCGCCGTATATCCGACCCTTCCAGGGCCCTTTTGTTATTTCGCCAACGAGGTTTGTCCCTATGACAAACGCTTTTGTTTTTCGTGCCGTGTTTATAACAACTTTTTCAAGTTCTTTACCGTGACCGGGCCATTCGTCCTCGACGGCGGCGTATCCGTACGGCACGAGCAGTAAATCCGGTTTCATCGCCGCCATACATTTGAGAATTTTACTGTCATGTGTGTCGGCACAGATAAGTAATCCCACCCGGCCGAATTTGGTTTCAACTACATTGATGCTCTTGCCGGGAGTATAAGGCGGGCTCATTAACTCCTTCAGCAGATTTATCTTGTGATGCTTTAGCAGAATATTCCCCTTGTTGTCGATAAGAACTGTTGAATCATATAAGTTGCCGCCCTGCTTTTCCGCCAGCCCGACACAGAGATAAAGATTATAATCCTCGGCCAGCCTGCAAAGCCGGGCCGAATCTTCCCCCGGAATGGGGCGTGCTCTTTTATGGGCATCGAGATTGACCCAGCCGAGAATCGCAGTTTCCGGAAAGCAGGCAATATCAGCCCCAGCGTCTTTCGACTCGCGGATCGCGTTATCAATTCTAACAAAATTGCCCCGGCGATCACCGTCAAGGCAGAATATCTGGCATATTGCAGCTTTAACAGTCTTCATTTATATGGAGCGACAAAGCAAATAAATACTTCAGTCTATCAGGATCCGACTGTTATATTGTATCTTAAATGCTTCAGGTATGGTAGTGCTTTGTCCGTCAGGAGATCTTAAAGTGATATCATAAAGCCCCCGGGGTAATCCTGCCGGAACAAGAATTTCCAAGCCTCCATCCAAATCAATTGACGTTATTGCCACTGGAATGTCATTGAGAAAAAGGTCATAACCGATTAAGAAATTGATACCTTCTACGGCTAAGGTCACCGTCAAAGGAATACTGTTATCGCTTTGAATTTCAGGCTCGATCGATTTAATGGATAAAAGATTTCTTGATCCATCCAACAGCCAATCAAGACTGCTTTTCACGATCATATTCATTCCATTACTCGATACACGATTATTTGATATACGCTCAAGAGCAAAAGAAAAGAACACGGCACGATAACTGCCCGTCTCCACTGTAATCCCAATCACATCGTTCGGGTCCTGATTCGTCACGAGAGCCGGTTTTGCTGCGACGCTTTGATCTAATACGAGGATATCCGTCATATTCGGAAAGTCCGAATCGAACTCGGCGATCAAATCAGGCACTCCCAGACTGATTGGACTATCGATTATTCCGGAAATGTCCAAAGTAGTATCCTGAGATAAAATATCTCCTGTAAAAGAGTATTCTACAAACGGATCATGAATAAATTCCGAAATATGCAAAACCTGCTGTGCGAATATGCTCTGCTCCTGCTGGTCGCTCCAATCCATACCTGAGACCAACAACCTTCCCCCTTGAGCCAGATATTTTGTAAGCTCTACATTAAATCGAATTCGTTCGTTAAACGGCAGTACATTATCAACGCGGGGAGCATTAAGCGATGAGGTGGACATAAACCATAACACCGCCTGAAATTTCTGCATGTACTTTAAAGAGGGATAAGCATCGAGCACACCAACGTCCCACAAAGTCGCCTCATGGCCGGCAAAATTTACTGCCTCAAGATATTGATTCTCGTTAGAATGACCGCCATCATCATCAATCAACAAAATACCTGATCGAACAGAAGGAGCTTTCGAAACACGCGCCCAGACGGGAACGCGAAGCGTTTTGGAGCCGCTATCCATATCGATTATTATATCGCCATCTGTATCTTCGATTTCTCCAAGTTGCTCAGGAGGACTGAATTTCGTTCTAACAAAAACATCGATACTATCAAACGGTGCCAAATTGACACGATTAGGCAATATATCAACAGACTGTATCCATTCATTGTTCGATAATTCAGATGAGAGTGAAAGGGATAGAAACTGTTCCGATACGTTTCTTAAGCGAACGGTCTCTTCCAATTCAGCCGCCTCATCAATCAAAACATTTCCCCAGCTCAGAGTCGATGGTGTTACTATTAAAGGAAGGCACATTGCCCTGCCGGCATTCACATGCCCTCCTCCCCGCTCCATGCCGGACAGAGAAGCAAAGGTCGATAACCGTTCGGCGGAAATAACTATTGCCGACTTGATATCTTCCGGTTTCCACGAGGGATTTACTTGTCTGACCAGTGCGGCGACTCCTGCGATACGGGGTGATGAAAAGCTGGTCCCGCTGCTGAAACTGAAACCGGACAGATCGAACGAGGTATATTCGAAGAAATTTAATCGGAACTGTCCGGGAAAATCATTCTGTGTAGCCGCATAGCTGCCTTCACCGATCGTTACAATCTCGGGTTTTATTGTATAACCAAGAGAAGGCCCCAAGGAAGAAAATGTACTCAATTCAAAGGGGATTTGTTCTCTTTCCAATGGTGCGGCGGCGTAAAACTCCACTTCAACGACATTCGCAGCCTGAATCGCATCCTTAATAAGCAAACCAACGTTATGAGAAGTATAATAGGACAGTATTTCCGTGCCTGGGGCCGAAGGAGTCCGAAGCGGCTCATCTGGAGCTTCGTTCGCATCGCTTTGATTATAGATTAAAGCACCCAAACCTCCGGCCCCCTGCACATCGTCAATCTTGGCCGTGAAGGTGCAAATACCGCGCTGAACCAATACCCATTTATTCTGAGCCGATCCTGCAGGCAGAGTATCGCAGACAAGACCATCCTGACCGCCACCAAAACTCTCGCCGTCAAGATTATCAGCATCAATAAGCCTGAAGCGTCCGAGCAATGGTTTCGAGAAAAAATCTGGATCCTGTGCCAAAATTACCTCTTCGCCCACCAGGATTGGCTCCGTATCGGCATAGACATTCATCATTGCAAGAGACTGGTTCGCCTGATTATCGCCATTGTGGGCATTGGTCAAAGACCCGACCGTAATTACATCGGGAATCTGCCCGGGACTTCCAATTGTTTCCGATTGGCCGGAATTACCCGCTGCGGCAACAACCACTACTCCCGCCATGATTGCGTTCTTGATTGCCAAAGCCTCGGGATCTAAAAGCTCATTAATATAAGATTCGGAGCCGAGGCTTAGATTCACAATATCCATACCGTCTTCTACGCATGCCTCTAATGCGCTTATAATCTGCTCCAACGTCGTGAAATCACTTGTAAAGACCTTGTAATTCCCCAGGTACGCTTTTGGAGCAACGCCTGAAATTAGTCCTAAGGGCGAGACCGTATTCAGATTTCCCGCCGCACAGGAAGCTACATGCGTTCCGTGTCCGTCCCGGTCGCGGGGCGTTGAATCCTCAATCGAATCTCCACTCTTAATAAAAACACGCGCGACAATGATTTTATTGCTGGTAAAATTAAGATTTCCCAGTGGAAATCCAGCCGGCATTTCGTATCCTGTGTCATCGAACATGACATGTGTATTATCGATGCCTGTATCGATGATGCCAATTTTTATACCCTGTCCGCCATATGTTTCAACACCATTGAGCTGAAATACCAGTGGGATGTTCATCAGATCATTGCTTTTGGTTAAAAGTCGATGGTATTTCCTGTTTGGTACTATTGTTAATACTTCAGGCAAAGATCTAATCTTCGATGCGAACCTATTCGGCATTCGTACAGATAGACCGTTCAGAAGGCCCGTAAAACGACGCTGGGGTACTATATCCGGAGAAACTTTCTTCAACCTGCTTCCGAAACGGCCCAGTTTATCTTCCAGGTCTTTACGATGTCTAATAAAACGTTGGGCATGTCGATTTTCTCGTGTAGAAATCCCCTTATATACGGAACTTCCTTGCTCATCAAATGAGCAGTTACACAGAGAAGGTTCTTTCAATACAACAATATAACTATCCACTTTTTGTTGATTTAATGATCGGGCGTTACCATTTTCCGCAAACAAGCAGCACAGTAAAATTATTAAAAAACTTTTCCTCATAAAATCCCCTGGCTCTCAAGATTGAATCACTGCGATTTGTTTTATATTGGTAATCACCCTTGAAGATAAACAAAACTTCTCAAGAATTGTTTCATAAATCTATATTATCCAGTTATGCTCCAGCATATCATGAATAATATAATAGCAGAATATCATGTAAATTTCAATAATTATTTCGGTTTGTTCACCGAGCGGTATTATAAAAACCTTGAAAATTGATTCTTCGGCCTGATTTACATATCTGTCTTTTCTAATTCGTGACTTGTTGAAATCCCTATAAATGGTTCATTCTAATTTGAGCGGTTTTGCCATCTTTTCCAAAGCTTCTTAATTATATCCGGATTCGTTAAGCCTTGTTTCTGCTTTAATGCCAAGCCTGTTCTTAACGAAAAGTCGCCATTTTCGGCATCGACAAAACCCGGATCGGCGGTTATAGAATCGGTTGTTTTGTTCAGGTTTTCGGTCTCAATCTTGTTTCGCCAGAATGTGTTTCTGTAGACAGTATTGCCGTTTCTACCGCCTTCTTTAAATAGAATCCAGCCCCGCTCGTTACCACTGAAAATATTGTCGCGTATCGAAAGGCCGCACGAATCACGCATTCCGATGCCGGCATAACTCGAATCGGCAATAATATTATTTTCAACTTTAACATTCGATCGAGCAAAGCCGCCGATGCCGGTTCCGTTACCGATTATCACATTGTTGGATATCGTTCCGCTCGCGCTTTTATTGCCGAGATAGACTCCCCTGTTGGCATTGTTTATTATGAGGTTGTCGGTCATATTCAAAGTTCCGCCGGTGCTGCGTACAGCATGATATTTCGAGCCCGTAACAACATTTCCAACAATTTCCGCCGTAGCGCCGGAGTACAGCGAAATCCCCTGATGTCCCGAATCCATAACCAGGCTGTTGCGTATCGTTCCTTTTGTGCCCTCGCCGAAGCAGACGGTATATTCGAATCCCTCGAATCTGCATGTATTTATATTCAGCTCAGAAAAACCCATAGCATTTATCGCCACGGGGCAACGTTTGAAATCCCCCAGCGGCTGGAAGCGGCAATTCCTGACTTCCGACTTTGTGTCTTTGACGGCAACCGCAAAGGGATGCTCGGTCCTGTCACTTGTGGCCAACTGCCATTTAATTGTCACAGCCTCGATTATTACTCTGCCTTTGCCCTTGGTGTCGACAAAAATGGCCGGCTCATTGGCGGTTACTTCGAAAATGCAGTCGTTCACCGATTCGCCTTTAAGTGTCAGAGGTTTCGTAATAGTCACAGGCTCGGTATAAACGCCTCTGGCTATGTTTACTGTCTGTCCGGCCGGCGTCGAATCGATGAGTTGCTGCAAAACATTTTTCGCGGTAGAGACTTCCTTCACCGCTTCTAAACCGGCAGACGGCAGGCTCGGGGCTTGTATTTGCGAGTCGCTCGCTCCCCATTGGATGACAAACTCATACCATTGTGCTTCATTGTAGCGGCTGTCATCCAATAGAATCGAGAGTGTGTAGTCGTTTGCCTGTTGCGGCTTCTCGGCAATGGAGACAGATCCCCTTCCGGCAATCTTTGCCAATTTTATAAGATTGTTCGCTTCCCGCAACGGGACGGCTTGTTCCAGTCGATACGGTTTCGATACTCTTTCTTGCCACTCGGGTTTCCACGCCGTGCCGTTAATGTACGTAGGCTCGTCGTGTTTGATATTGCCGCCCCGGTCCCACCATTTACCCGGCAGGTCCCAGTCATGGTGCTCGTACCAGAGTTCGACGCCCTTTATCTTGATCGTATCCTTGCCGTCGATGAAAGACTTGATATGCAAGCCGTCCTTCATTTCAACCGTAGTAGTGCCCGTATCCATTTTCCTGACCGGCAGCGCAGCTTTCGGCGGCGTCTTCCACTTTCGGTAATCGCGCGTCGGGCCGTCGGGAATAATAGCCGCCTCCTCCGGCTGAACCGGCCAGGGGCTCTCAAATCCAATCGGCTCAGCAACACCGATTCCCAACCGCCTGGCGGGCGAATCCGCCTTCAACGAGAAATCCTTGCCCGCCGCGTCAGCAAACATTGGATCCATCTCCGAATTACCGGCTTGTTTATCGAGCGCAATATTTTCGTTCGTGCTCTCGTTATCGGCGTTCTTGGCGCGTCGCCGAACAACCATGTGCTCGTTATTCCAGAACAGGTTCATTTCCATGGTTACGACGCCGTCCGATTTGGCAAAAGCTGAATCGCTGCCAATGTCGCCACATAACACACCATTGGATTCGGAGAAGAAGATATTCTTTTGCACGACGGGTTCGGAATCTCCAAGAATCGTCAGGCCTGCTTGTTTGTTATCGGCAAAGGTGTTGCCTTCGATTGTATCTCGATTCTGAGACCAGCACGACATGCCGTCTATTTCATTACCGTAAAAGAGATTCCGCTTAACAGTGGCCGCTGTTTGTCCCGACGCATAAATCCCGCAGCGGGCATTTCCGAATATCCGGTTCCCAATAATTGTCGGCGAACAATCATCATAACGGATGCCGTGCCATGCCGCTCCGGATATACGGCAACGCTCCAGTCTCGTAGAATCATTGCCTCCTCGAATACGAATTCCGGCGTAATGGCAATTGCGAAGCTCACTGTCCAGCAATCTCAAACTGGAACCTTCATCCTGTCTTCCACCTACAACGATTCCTGTACTCCACACTGCAGCTACCAGACTGCTGCGAATTTCTACATCCGACCCATTCAAAATATGGATGCCGTCTCCGGGGCCCCCGATGACCACACACTTTGAAACGGATGCTTTTGCGTTGCTGAATTCAAGGATAGGCACCGGTATGTTACCTCCCTCCAACCGTCTTCCGGGCGAGGTGAACTTCAAGTCATTAATCACAACGCCTTGTGTATTATTCACGAGGAGAGTCGGCCTGCCATACTTTTCCTTAAATTCTGCTTTGAATTTAGCACTTATTTCATTACGCTGCTCGTCTGTTTTAGCTTCCTGCATTCGGACCTGGAGTGTGCGCATCGCCTCCTCGATAACATCCGCTCCGGCACTCGCTGTCATAATGGTTGTTCGATTCCAGCCTGAACCTTCGAGCGTAAGCGGCTTATCGATTTTCAAACGTTCCTCGTACATACCCGGCCCGATACGAATGACCGCACCGGCATCGGCCGCGTCGATAGCCTCCTGAATCGAACTGTACTTCGCACTGCCAACCGCAGCCACCGTAAGCACATCGGCGTTATTAGCTTTTGCCATTGGCAGCACACAAACCAACATAAGGGCAATAACGGCACAGACGGTGACAATGCGCAGGCTGCGGCACTTCCAGGTTTTTCTCTCCAGCCAGTCAAGACGCACTAACAGGTTGCGGGAATCTTCCGCCAATCCTAACAATCCGATCCCGGACCTTGCCGGCCCAGTCAGCAGCCACTTTGCATTCTGCAGGATGGTTTCGCGATAATCCGTTGTCTTTTCCCGCAGAATTCCCGCTACGGTTGCATCACAGCAAAGCTCTCGCAAATGCTGCAACCGCCGCCGGAGCGGCCAAAGCAGAGGATTGAACCAGTACACAATTTGCAGCAGCATATATAGGCTGTTGACCTTAAGGTCTCCTCGCTTGATATGTGCAAGCTCATGCAGCAGGATGTGCTCCGTGCGATTTTGAGAAAGATGACGGGCTGTATCCGCGGGCAGTACGAGCACCGGCTTGAAGGTTCCGAACACCGCCGGAGAAGCAATATTTCGAGATAAAACCATCACCGGAAGCTCCCGAAGGCCGAGCTTTTTCGCCGTCCGGGTAAGTAGAGGCCCAAACCATTGTGGCAAATCGGCATCTGAAAATTTGCCGCTATGGAGCTGCCTGAGTTTTCGAAATCTGACTGCCGCCCACAAGCCAAGTATGATTACACCTGCCAGCCAGATGGTCATCGCGCAGACCTTCCAGTGTAGTCCGACACGCCCAACCGATCCTGCTACACCGGCAGAAAGAATCCGCTTTGTAGGTTCAGAGGGCTTACTGCTCATCATGCTATCACTATCAGGAACCGGTTCGATACCGTTGCCCGTAGTAAGCGGAGCTATTTCCGTGCTCGTCCGAACGGCTGCTAAATCAGCCGGCATGTCTGTGTCACTTAGCTGCGAAACCGTCCGGCCCGCCAGCATTCGAACCTGCAAGACAACGCTGGTGGAAAGTGAAAATGTCGGCGGCAATATCAACTTCACCAAAACCAGCAGCCAAAGCGCATACCTGACCTGGGGCCAGATTCGCTTTCGCAGAAGATAATCAACCGCACCAATGAAAACGACCAGCACACTTACCTGCCAGAACATCGGCCACATCCAACTCCACCACCCTTCAGCGGCACTATTTATTTGTGTAATCATTTTCGCTCTCCCTTTTTCTGCTTTTGCCTGAAAGTATTTTAATCAGCTCTTTGCGTTGTTCGGCCGACAGCTTCTCATCTTCCACAAGGAAGTGTATCATGGGCCCGAAGGCCCCGTCAAAGGCCTGGTCCAGCATTATCCTCATTGCGGTTCGGCGAGCCTGCCGGCGTGAAACGAGAGGTTCGTAGAGGCCGACATTGCCGCGTTTACTCTTGCCGACTACTTTCTTCTCGACTAACCGGTCCAGCATGGTTTTTACGGTCGTATATGCCCAGTTCACTGTGGACGGCAGCCGTTCGACCACATCTCGCGCCTTGACAGGGTGTTTTTCCCACAAAGCGTTCATGATCAGCCATTCCGGTTCGGTTAGTTTCATAATCTGCTCTCCTTACTACAAACGTAATAGAATTCTACTACGTATGTAGCATTAATCAATAAGAAAATGAAAATTTTTTAGAATTTTTATCATTTATGAAAGAACAATGAACTAAGGCTGTTTCCAAGCGTAAAATCACAGTAGTACGATATGATTTCAGGAGTATCATCATTCATTGGCTTTAATGTTGTTTGCATAAGGAGTTATACAATGGACACGATAAAATTAATGAAATTTCGTTTTTTCGCCTTGATTTTAGTCGTATTCGGTTCAACAGCCGCTCAAGCACAACTTTTCGATGTGGCCTGGACATTCGGAAACGTCGACTTCTCATCATATAGGCTGGATGCCTTCGAGCCAAGCGATGTCGAATTTGGAACAATCGGAGAAGAAAACCCCACATTGCCGCTTGAGCTTGGTAAACGCTATCAAGTAAAAGTAACCGACTACATCGCTCATCCTTTCGAGATCATTGCCAAGGCATCATCGCCCACTCAGGACAGGGTGCTTTTATCGATGACAATCCAGGGTTCATTCGAGTCGGATCCGCAGGTCAGCTGGGAGGATGATGGCCGAGGAACAGTTCGTTTTACACTGACGATGCCTCTATATCTGGCCATGACGGAAGACGACCGGATTCCAGGCTATCGCTGCCGGATTCACTTATTTTTAATGCGTGGTGATTTTCTCGTATCAGGATTGCCGATTGCCGAGCGTATCAGTCTTTCGCCCATCCAGATAGACATAGAGACTATTGCTTCAGGCTTGGCCGCTCCGGTCGATCTGGTGCCGGATCCACAAATACCCGATTGGCTCTATGTCGTCGATCAGGCCGGCAGGATTCTTGTGATTCATCAGGGACAACTCCAGGCTGAACCGTTTCTGGATGTGACGGACCGTCTCGTTCAACCTCTGGGAATCCTCGGCAGTTTTGATGTTAATGACTATGACGAACGCGGTCTGCTGGGTCTTGCCTTCCATCCTGACTTTGCAGATGCTGACAAGCCGGGTTATCACAAAGTCTATACATACACAAGTGAGCCAGTTCAAGGCCCCGCCGACTTTACGATAGATCTGCCGCCCGATCAAATCAATCACCAAAGCATAATTACCGAGTGGCAACTGGCTGCAGGTGGGCTAAATATCGACCCGTCCTCGGCACGTGTTTTATTGCGCATCGACCAGCCACAGTTTAATCATAACGGCGGCAAGATTGCATTCGGCCCGGACGGTTATCTCTATATAGCACTCGGCGACGGCGGAGGTGCCAACGACACTTCTGCAGGACATGGTGACCAGGGTAACGGGCAGAATATCAATACCGTTCACGGCAGCATCCTTAGAATTGACCCCGTAGCGCCAGATTTAACTCCCGACAGCCGTGACGCAGTCAGCGACAACAGCGCTTATCGAATCCCGTGGGACAATTACTTCGTCGGAATCGACGGCATAGATGAGATCTATGCTTATGGCTTCCGCAATCCGTTCCGTTTCAGTTTCGACAGACTCAGCGGCATGCTTATCGTCGCCGACGTCGGCCAGAATCGAGTAGAAGAAATCGACATAGTACGCAAAGGACTAAACTACGGTTGGAATATCAAAGAAGGTGACTTTCTGTTCGATCCCGAGGGTCAGAAGATTGGTCTTCCGTTCGAGGACCCGAGCCTAATAGATCCTGTGGTACAATATGACCATGACGACGGCATATCCGTAATCGGCGGCCACATGTACTACGGCATGCAAATTCCTCAATTGCGAGCGCTTTACATATTCGGTGACTTCTCAAGAGGTTTTTCCGGGCCTGACGGCCGATTATTCACCGCCGATCTTTTAACCGGACAAATCCAGGAGCTGCTTATCGGCAGGGATTCCCACAACCTCAAATTGTACGTCAAAGGGTTAGGCCTGGACCGCGACGGCGAGATTTACATTCTGGCAAGCTCAGCACTCGGTCCATACGGCAATACCGGCGTCGTATTGAAATTAGTTCCACTAACACAGGACCTTTAATCCGCCATCCTGAGTGTATAGACTCAGAAGCAATTTTTATTGATTATTGAGAACCGCTCAGAAAATAACCGGCAGCCACCAGGGCATTGGTGCTTAGAACCGTGATAACATTCGCTTTCAGGGCGGGAATTAATTTCTCAATATTATTGTAGTGCTTGAATGTTACACTGATTGCCTTGAAAGCGAAAGGTATCGTAGCAAGGCCGATGAGGCTTGCCGGCGGCATTAATTTCAGAATTACTCCACAAATAACACTAAGGTACGTCAGCGCCATCAGCCCAGCGTACAATCGGCCGGCCGTTTTAGGCCCAAGGGCTATCACCAGGTTATATCGGCCTCCTTTTTTGTCCGCTTCAACGTCGGGAAACTCATTTAAGAAAAGCAAATTTGCAGTTAAGAATCCCGGCGCAAGAGAAGCGACAACGGCTTCGACGCTGTAGCTGCCGGTTTGAACGAAATACGTCCCTAAAACCGGCAGTGTTCCCAATCCGAGTCCGGCCCAGAATTCTCCCGCCAGCCATTTTGTTAAATGAGATGTGTAAAAGTAAATCACCGGGCCGCCGAGTAATATCAAAGGCAAAAGTTGCCAGCCGGATATAAAGGTCAGGTAAATGCCAATCGCTAAAGCTGCCATCAAACAGCCCACGCCATACATATATACGCCTTTTGGTTTTAGAAGCCCGTTTGGCAGAACTCCGCTGCCTCCGGAAAAAGCCGTTCGAGTCGTTTCCAAATCTATGCCGCTTTTATAATCGAAATAATCGTTGAGCACGTTGACGCTCGCATGAGCCAGCACAAGGCCGATCAAAGTCAGCACGAATTTAAGCAAGTCAAAACAGCCCTCATGCCGGGCTATCGCCGTACCAAGCAGTACCAGAGTCACCGAGAGCAGAAGAAACTGGGGCCGTGTCTCTAATAACCAGATTTTAAGCTTCATTCACACATAACTCCTACAGACTTCTAATTTCAAGGCATTATCCACATTTTCGGAATATTGTCATGATTTTTTCGATTCTAAAATTACAGCAGTCACAAAAACCTGTTTTATCCTCAATCTGACTTGCCTGTTTCCACCAACCTCTCCAAAGGTTATAATGCAAATTCGAAAACTCACAGAGGTTTAATATGAGGATTAAATAATGTTCTATTTTAATGTCCCTTCAAAACTCTCATCGAACAAGCAAGTTGTAGGATGGGCAGGTTCTCCTGCCCATGCGGTTTCCAATACAACATGGGCAAACAAGTTGCCCATCCTACCTATTAACATTTTCATTCTTGCAATGACCGCTCTCCTTTATATAAGCCCGGCCAAAGCAACAGCAGCTTCAAGCAACGATTCGCTAAAGCCTCTCAATCGATTTCCCCGCATGGTGCAGGAATATCTCGTCAAGTCCGTGCGTCGCATCGAGAATCGAGCGAATGAGGGCAGGGCCGACCTTAAAACAAAGGCCGACGCCGAAGCCTACGTTCGTAATGTTCGCAAAAAGATCCAGCAGAGCTTCGGGCCCTGGCCGGAAAAAACGCCGCTCAAGCCGCGCATTACCGGCGTCGTCGAAAGGGACACGTACAAGATAGAGAACATAATCTTCGAGAGCCGGCCCGGCTTCCTTGTCACCGCTAACCTGTATATCCCCAAGGACCGAGCCTTTCCGCTGCCCGGCGTCGTCGGGACGTGCGGCCACTCGGCAACCGGAAAAGCGATAGACCTGTACCAATCCTTCGCTCAGGGGCTCGCCCGGCAGGGCTACGTCGTTCTGATCTATGACCCCATCAGCCAGGGCGAACGCCTCCAGTACCCTGATGAGAACCTGAAATCGAAAATCGGCGTCGGCGTCCGCGAGCATCTGTACGCCGGCAACCAGCAGTTCCTGGTCGGCGAGTTCATCGGCTCATGGCGAGCATGGGACGGCATACGCGCCCTGGACTACCTGCTTAGCCGGGATGAGGTCGATCCGAAGTACATTGGCGTCACCGGCAACTCAGGCGGAGGTACGATGACGACATGGCTGTGCGGCGTCGAGAGGCGCTGGACAATGGCGGCCCCGAGCTGCTTCGTGACAACTTTCCGCCGTAACACGGAGAACGAGTTGCCCGCCGACACCGAGCAGTGCCCGCCCAATGCGTTAGCTTTAGGACTCGACCACTGCGATTTTCTTGCCGCGATGGCGCCCAAGCCGGTTATCATTCTTGCAAAAGAAGGTGACTACTTCGACGCTCGCGGTGCCGAAGAAGCTTATCAGCGGCTTGCCCATCTGTATGGACTTTTAGGTGCAGAAAATAACATCGGACTTTTCATTGGGCCGGGCTATCACGGCTATTCTCAGGAAAACCGCGAGGCCATGTACCAATCGTTCAACCGTGCTACCGGCGTCTCCGACGCGACGAGCGAGCCGGAATTGGTAATTGAAAAAGACGAAACGCTCTACTGCACGCCGCGTGGGCAGGTCTGCGAGCTGAATTCGCGCCCGATTTATTCATTTACAAAAGAGCTTTCCCAACAACTGGCGAAAGAACGTCGAAAAAATATTCCCGAACCGATGCTCAAGCGGCGTATAGCTCAGGTGCTGGGATTAAGGGGACCGGCCCCTTTGCAAGCCAAAGAGCCGCCCGAATACCGCATCCTCCGCAACTGGCGTTCGCGCCGATTTCCGAAGCCGAACTGGACGACCTACCTTGTCGAGACCGAGCCGGGGATTCTCGCTGTGGTGTACCGGCTTTCCGACGAGCGTTTATACTCCCGGCCGCCTAAAGGGGAAAAGCGGGCCATCCTTTACATCTCGCACCAGTCTAGCGACGCCGAACTGCGCTCAGAGCCGCTTATCAAAGAGCTAATTGCCGCCGAGCCTGATGCCGCCTTCTACACGTGCGACGTAAGAGGCATCGGAGAATCCCAGCCGGATACGTGCGATGAGAATTCGTATTTCGGCGACTACGGCAGCGATTACTTCTATGCTATCCATTCGATAATGCTCGGAAAACCTTATCCGGGTCAAAGGACCCGTGATATTCTCCGCGTGCTCGACTGGCTCAAGAGCAACGGCCACGAAGATGTGCACTTAGCCGCCAATGGCTGGGGCACCATCCCTGCCACTTTCGCCGCTGTCCTTTCCGACCAGGTCAAACAGGTTACGCTGAAAAACGCCCTGACTTCTTATTCCGACGTCGCTGAGTCCGAGACTTATTCCTGGCCGCTCTCAGCCCTTGTGCCGAATATCCTGAAGTCATTTGACCTGCCTGACTGTTATAAAGCTCTTCAGGACAAGAACCTAAAGCAGATTGATCCATTGGGTCCAAATGGCCAAAAGGCCGCAAAGTGAAACATTTTGGAGCATGTCCGAATTATAGCCTTAGCATTTGTCATTCTGAGGCAAAGCCGAAGAATCTCACCTGTGAAATACAGATTCTTCACTACGCTACGCTCCGTTCAGAATGACATTGTTTGCCTGTCACACAAGCGGCAAGGCGTTTTAACCTTTATAGCGTCGGTAGCTCGTAGCCTTTGCGGTATTGCCCGGCCAGGTAAGCGTTAAATATTTCTATCGAAAAGGCCGAACAGAATCCGCAAACCAGCAGAATCCTAAAAAATCCGGAAATTTTTGTTGCAATCCGCACGCAGCGACGTTATATTGCGGCAATTGTATTGAAATGATCGTTATACGTAAGCGCTGAAATAGCAGAAACGGCGTTTGCTAATATTGGCATCCTGGCTTATTATTAGCGTTATTTCTTTTATTCTGCAAAATTTTTGTTGGAAATAGTACGCCATCCGAACTGAGAGCGGCAAATATTCCAGAAAATATGATGTGTACCGGCTTTTCTCTATGGGAAAATGTGCCCTGGTGCGAACGAATAAGTAAATAAGGAGAACAGAATGAACATTTATGTAGGAAATCTGTCCCATGATGTAACGGACGAAGACTTGCGCCAGGAGTTTGAGACATTTGGGCAGGTTGAATCGGCTACAGTGATTAAGGACAAGTTCAGCGGTGAA
Source organism: uncultured Pirellulales bacterium (assembly GCA_964530105.1). GTDB lineage: Bacteria > Planctomycetota > Phycisphaerae > Sedimentisphaerales > Anaerobacaceae > JAFGPJ01. The sequence goes on from CAZHBL010000012.1 coordinate 20,000, forward strand.
TCGAGAGGATTCGGATTCGTGGAAATGCCCTCAAAGGAAGAGGCTGCGGCGGCAATAACCGGTCTGGAGGAACGGGAGTTGAAGGGCAGAAAGATTAATGTAAACGAAGCTAAGCCCAGGCCGGCCGGCGGCCGCGGAGGCGGCGGACGAGGCGATTCCAGACGCGGTGGACGCGGCGGCGGTGGCGGCGGATACGGCGGCGGTGGCGGTGGACGCGGCGGCCGAGGTGGCGGTGGCGGTGGCGGCGACAGACGGCGATACTAACAACTCGCCCGGCCATTTACTGTTGCTCAGGTACTTTGTGACGAAACAAGGTTTTCGTATTCATCGCCGATAAGGCGGTGTATTTGCTATTACTTTACGTTTTTCGTGAAACGCAGGTGGCTTCCCGGTATGGATTCATCGTGTGATGAGACGGTAAGATACGCCAATAGGATCATGAGGACGGGAATCAGCAGCCAGCTTACCCAATGTCGCATACCGGATTTCCAGAATTGATCAGAGGCGGTAATATTCGCTTCTGGCTGGGGTCTGGGTTTATCTGATAATCCCAGGACAATCAGGGAACAAATCCCGCCGGTGATCCAAAATGTCACATGTACGAAGAATACTCCTTTTCCGGCCATGGCCGGTAGGGCCTGTGTGAAGGCTCCGGCAACGGCTATCCAGAGGATGACAAGGAACAATAACTGGCCTCGTCCGAAATCGCTGGAGGGCGCCAAAGGCAAATCCTGACGGTGGCGCCGGATGATTGCCGATAATATCATTGCCGAGAGTAACAGCCCGACAATTAAAAACCACCATTGTGCCGGAATGCCGAAGAGGTGTTCCGGGATGTGGTTGCCCTTTGCCCAGTTCAGAACGTTTTTATGCAGGTTTGCCCACATCATGACCAGCAGCAGAAACAGCAGTCCAACAGTATTGAGGCTCCTGCCACTCTGATCTTCTGTCGGCGGGATCAGCTTTGGCTTTAACCGTCGAAGGAAAACCAGGCCAACTCCAATACCCATAATCAATCCGAAAAGCTGTTCCATCCACTTCCAGTAGTCCAGGCCATGCAACGCTTCGAAGCGGCCGACCGGCCCCCACTGGGCGCGACCAAGCATATTGAACAAATCTCCCACGGCAAAACCGATCCCGCCTGCAAGGAATCCAAAGAGCGATACATTTAACGCCGCTCGATTCTTTTGACGAATCAGATAAAACACAATAGCGACGAACAGGCCGGCACAGCCGGACCAGTTGTCGCTGCGAGGCGGGGTCATGTGCAGTCCCAGCAGGCCGGTCAGGATTATGTATCCGGCCCACCAGCCGCCGGCCAGCAGCATAATAAAAAAGCAGGCCGGCCGACTGCGTGGAACGATAACCGCATACACGCCGGCTATAAGCAAAGCCGACAATGCAGCGAACCAGTCGGTGTCATTCAAATACCAGGTCTCCGCAAGCCACTCGGTCAAGCCGCTCAAGTCCATAGCAAACCATACGAGCCACAACGCCGCCAGAGGCCCCACGAAACTCTCCAGATATGAGCGGGATTGAGTTACGCTAAACGCGAGTATCGCCGAACCAATCCCTGCCCACAATCCTCCGATCAGGAACAGGCAGCCGTAACCATAAGCGACGTCCGGCATTGAAGAGCTTGCGGTGTAGCCGATTATCAGCCCGTAGCTCATCTGTCCGCCGAATGCCCACCCGACAGCGCCGCACATTGCCATAATGGTCGAGCGATGCCACCAGTCCCGCCTGCCTGAGGCCAGGCAGATTGAAAGCCCCAACAGCGCGCCAGGAACCATTGCGCCGGCCTCATGGCCGTAGTCGCCGCGAAAGCCCCACCCGACCGACATGGCCAGACCTGACAATACAATACCGATTAACGCCGAATCAGATTTGTCTTTTTTTGTATCCACGTCAGCGTCGCTTTTTTGTTTGAATCGGTTTTTCGCCGTACGGTTTGGGGACGAACATGTCGTCTTTTGTCAATCCGCATTGCTCAGCCACGTCGAGCGAATATTCCAGGTGCCCCAGCTCTCTGCCGCCGTTGTTGGTTCCAAAGGCAAACTTCGCCCCGGCCTGTTTTGCCAGCTTGATGAATTTCACGCTGGGAATGCGATACCTGGCGTTGATTTCAATCGCAACTCCGTTTTTGACGGCGGCCTGAGCAACCTTCTGCATCCGCGGTTGTGTCCAAAGCTCATCGTATCGCTCGGCGATCACGGCAGGCAGGAAAGTTGGATTTACGAAGATATCTATCGGCTCGTTCTCCAGTATAGTCACTATCTTATCGACGTACATATCCATGAATTCCTGCTCGTCGTCGATGTGTACCTCGTTCGCCATCCACAGCCGGGTCCGCCGGCCCTGCTTGTCGTGGAAGGTCAGGGCATCGGAAAAGACATAATCGAACTTCGCTATCATCTCGGGCGAGAACATAGTGACCCACTCGCGACCCTCGGCCTGCATCGCTTTGAAGACGGGCCAGCCTTCCAGCCGGTCGAACGACTGCTTCAACTGCTGGTCGTTAGTAACCGGAAAACCCAAGCCACAGTTTTCCGCAATGCCGTAAGTGATACCGGCTGCTCTGGATTTCTGCAGCGCCTCTTCGAGACTCAATCCCCCTTTCAGGTGCACGTGGTAATCGATCAAAGGCAGTTCCGCGGCATGAAACGCAGAAATCCGCTTCTCATACTCGATCTGTTCGGCTGAGCGAGAATCCTTGCCTCGCCCAACGTCCGGCAGTGGTTTTACGCGGATATTCCTGAAAGACACCACGCTGCTCTCTCCGAAGCCTTGCAGGGCAAACGTACCGTGCGACAGCTTTTTGCCCGAACTGGGCCCGGCCCGCACGGGATCATCCGGCTCGATGTAATCGACCAGCAGCCTGCCGTCGAGGCTAATCCGAATCCGCCGGCCTTCGACGACGATATGAATAGTGAACCATGCCTCGTCTTTAACGCACGAGACGAACACGTCACGAACTCCGTAAAGGCTGCCCGTCTTTCGCAGCTCCCGGTAACCTTCAGCTCCGGCATGGGTATTGTTGACTTGGACTTCGTAGCCCTTTGCAGGGAAGCCCGCCTGCTGGTATTCGGTGTGGAAATAAATGCCGGAGTTGGCCTTCGGCATCGTTTTGACGTCCACTTTCAGCTCGAAGTTGGTGAAATCATGGCCCTCGACTGGACCGGCATAAAACAGGTGGCTCCGCGGCCCATCGGCCACGATCATGCCGTCCCGAACGCCGAATGTCCCGCTATTGCCGCCGGCTTTCCATCCGTTCAGAGTCCTGCCGTCGAACAGTGAGATCCATTCCGTGCCTTCCGTCCCCGCCACTATGGCTGGGCTTGAGTGAGCTATAATCAGCAGCAAAAATAAACTTAACAATTCAAATGTTGATTTTTTCATATCCCGATTCCTAAAATATAAGTGATTTGCGTCACATCAAATCCTATAATTATATTCAGTTCCCCCCTTTAAGGGTACTTTATCCCCGGTAAGTGAGCTTGTCAAATCGTTTACATACAAGAATTTATAAGCATCAAAATTTTTTACTTGACAGACCAATGGCTAATATTGTACAAATAATAATGGAAGTTTTCGGGTGTTTTTTGTCTTTTAGCCAAACTTCCAAAGGCTTTTTTATACCTGTGGACTTTATGTCAGATATTGATGGTCTGCTTTTGAAGGAGGCTTACCTCAAGTCATAAGAAATTGCACCGGACAGACCCAGACGAATCGCAGCGAAAGTGAAGTTTTAGTCAACCGCTTTAGTACATGGCTAAAGCGTAATCATTCAAACTCTTTTATAAGGAGGACTATTATGTGCAAGAAATTGATTCTTTTGGTTTCAGTTGTATTGGTGCTGGACATGGTTCTAATAAGCGGGGCCGGTGCCGCCAACCCTGACCTTATTGGGTGGTGGAAGTTGGACGAAGGCACCGGGGATACCGCCACCGATCTGTCCGCATCCGCCAATGACGGAACAATACACAACACCGCCAGCGGCGGTCTGGGCACTGGTGGATCGGCCTGGTTCAATGACCCGGAACGCGGCATGGTTCTGAGTTTCAATGGGAACGATAGCGGCGGCGCGTATGTCAGCACCAAACTGATTCTTCCGAAAATGACCCTGGAAAACGATTTTACGTGGGCATTCTGGGCCAAGCAGGACACCGCACAAGCAACGGACAACGATACGATTCTGGGCAATCGCTACGGGGGCACGGCAACGCCGCTTCAGTTCATCAAATTCACACCGACAAGGTTCGAGTTCTACAACGACGACGGCACTTATACAGAAAGTATTAATTACGCCGCCGTACCGGGTGGAGTATGGGTCCATCATGCAGTCGTCAAGAAAGGAACGTCTCTGACCTATTATCGCAATGGCGAAGAGGCAATAACCCATACGATTACGAAAACCATCGATCCGAATCCATTTTCCATGGGAGGCGACGCCACCAATGTCGCAGAGATGTGGCAAGGCTATCTGAGCGACGTGCGCCTCTACACTAAGGCGCTATCGGCAGTAGAGGTTATAGCTGTTATGCAGGGAGTAGGCGGGCTATGGCCATACGCCTCTAAGCCAACTCCGGCTGACGGCGCTCTGTACCCGGATACATGGGCGACCATTTCATGGAGACCGGGAGGTTATGCGGTTTCACACGATGTGTATATGGGCGGAAATTTCGACGATGTGAACGACGGCGCCGGCGATACGTTCCGAGGCAATCAAACTGATGAATATTATATTGCCGGCTTTCCCGGGTTTGCTTTTCCAGATGGTCTGGTTCCGGGTACAACTTACTACTGGCGGATAGACGAGGTCAATGAAGCCGATCCCAACAGCCCCTGGAAGGGTGACGTCTGGAGCTTCTCGATCCCTCCCAAAACTGCGTATTTCCCCGAACCGGCAGAAGGAGCTGAATTTGTCGAACTGAATGCGCAGCTTAAATGGACGGCAGGTTTCGGTGCAAAATTACACTATATAGTCTTCGGCGAAGATTTCGACGAGG
>CAZHBL010000013.1:0-24760 GCA_964530105.1 uncultured Pirellulales bacterium
ATCAGCTCGGCCCATTTTTCGTAATCTTTGGGAGGGAAGAACACGCCGACGCCCTCGTTCGGCCCGAATGGCATGGTCGGCCTGTATGGCTCGGGTCTTACGGAAAGGTCTTTCGGCATTAGTCCGATTTCTACCAGCGGCCGGCAACCCGATGCCGTGACAGCATCCATGATACCATCCATGATTCGCCAGTCATAGACCGGATTGCCGCTGCGGTCTTCGGTATAGACGTTTGTCGAGCTCCATTTCAGAGCAGCAATGCCGTCGCCGCTGTTCAGCAGAAAATGCTGCCGGAGATAAACAGGCTCAGGATTAATCTGTGCGACGGTTCTCATCAGAGCCATGCAGTTAGGCGTTGTCGTGTAGTTGCACTCGTCGTAGCCATAGTACTGCCAGACATGTTTGAGCGGTTTGCCTGTCCGCGTGGCATCTACTCGAACCGAAACGACCGCCGGCCAGGCGCATATCCGGCCCGAAAGAAGCACAACAACCAGAGCGAGTAAGTGACACACACGTTTGATGTAGAATCTATTACTCATATCTGTCCTTTTCTAAATCGATATGTGCTTTGAAGAACCTTATTTTTTACTGTAACAACAATTATGACGGCACCTTGCCGCGTGATTTCCATTGGTAGGCCGCCTGGGAGTTTGTTCTGAAAAATTTCTCCGCTTCCGATTGTTTTTTCGTGCTGAAATATTCGGCGACAACTTTAATTACGCTCGCATAGGGCGCAACCCGCTCACAAACCGGCCAATTGCTGCCGAACATCGCCCGGTCGGGGCCGAATAATTCCCAGAGCATATCCAGCCCGGGACGATAAAACTCAGGCTCTTCGACGATGCGTTCATCCTCGCGACGCAAGACATCAGAGATCTTCGCGTACACATTCTGCAACCCTGCAATCCCGGTCAGCGCACGCCGCATCGCTGTTGGATCACCATCCCACTCCCTGAACGGCAGATGGTCGATAACGATATGCAAATCCGGCACGAGCTTTGCCAGACGTCCTATAGCCGGCAGCATCTGAGTATCCCCCACCAGATCGAGCGTGAGCTGCCGGTCGGTAAGGCGGCGCAAATCGTCCTTGAATGCTCTGTCGCCCAGGTTCCTTGTCAATACAAGTCCATTCAGTCGAAGTCCCCGAAAGACCGGATTTGCGCTAAAGCGTTCTAAATGGCCGGCAAATTCAGGCTTGCCGGGTTCGAGGTTGCCGATGAAACCGACAATCACGGGATTTTCCTTTGCAAGATCGAGTACCCATTGGTTGTCCTCGACCCAACTGCTGGCCTCGACCACAACGGTGCCGACTACACCATGCTTTTCCGTCAGGATTCGGAAGTGCTCCGGCAGATGCGGCTTGTATAATGGATCTGTTCCGGACGGCCACGGCACGCCCTGCGGCCTCGTCGGATCGTAAAAGTGTGTATGAGTGTCAATAACAGGCATCGTTGTCGAGTCCGCAATTGACAATTCCGGCCGAGCGAAAACAGATGCGGCGGCAAAACTTACACCGGCATACTCCAAGAATTGACGGCGTGACATATTGGACTTGGAATCCATGGTATTTTCTTTCCTCATTCTAAGCAGCACCGGCAACCGAGTACTGCTTTAACGATTTTTGCAGATTCACTTAACCGGCTATTACTGTCCGTCACTTCTCGGCTTCGTTCTTTATCCTGATCGAGCCCCCGGTGTCTTCAAACTCGAACAGGCGGGCCTTTTCATTCGGATCGATCCAATTGAGCGAGCATTGTTTTAGCACCGAGATGGTCGGGGCCGGCTTCAAGAGCCTGGTGAAATTCCTGCCGGGCTTTCTCCTTTTCATTGAGTCCGAGGTGACCGAGTCCGGCCATATAGTGCGCATCTGCCAGCCTGGACCGCTGGGACTGCTGCTCGCCGAACTTGGCGAAAAAGTCGATCTGCGAGGAAGTTCGCTGCAGCGCCTCATTTCCGGATTTCACGAGGTCCCGGAAAATTTCTTCTGCATCCTCATTCTTGCCGAGTTTACGGAGCGAAAGCGCCTGGTAATAGCGCTGGGTGCCTCGCGTCCGTTCGGCTGTTGACGATTCCGTCCAGAACTTCTCAGCTTTCTGGCGATCGCCGAGCGCTTCATATGCTGCTGCAATCCAGTAAGAGACCTCGACATCGCGGCCGCCGCCTCTGCTTCTCGATGCCCGAAGATTTTCGGGAAACTCGATGGATGACTGGTAGTCGGCCAGTGCTTCTTTGTACTTGCCGGCGGCAAAGTTCTTATGACCTCGCAGCAAGTAGGCGTCAGTCCAGCAATCATTCACATTGAATCGGGCCCCGCCTTCCCAGATATTGAATTTTCTTCCTTGCATCAGCTCGATAGCTTCATCGTATTTTCCCATATTAACTTTAAGTGAGATTTCACGGGACAGCGAGTCATCCCGCTCGGTGACGGTGGCGTGATTCTTTTCGAGGATATCCAGCCGCTTTTCCGGAGCGGTCCCCGCCGCCTCATAAAGCTGGTCAAGCTCGAAGAAATGGATTGCGTATCTGCCGTCGAGCGAAACGGCTTTTTCCAGGCTCGCAATGGCCTTGTCGAGTGCGATACCTTCTTTCTGGTGCGAATAAGCGATTGCCAGGTTGCGATACACTATCGGGAATGTAGAGCCGAGCGAAACGGACTTCTCCCACAGCTTGACTGCGTTCTCGGGCTGCCAGTCGTAAAGCAGGTTTCCGAGATAGTAGGGCGCCAGTGCATCATTCGGCCTTGCTTTCATCGCCTCCTGAAGAACTGCAATGACTTCATTCTGGAATGGAAAAACGTAGTCCGGCGACATTTTCAACGCAAGACTGTAGTATTCGGAAGCCTTCTGTGCCTGTCCCATTTTCCGCGCGAAATAACCCAGATAGTAATAGACCATAGGCGAGACTTCGGATTTGTCCGGAGCCGCCGCTATCATTTGTGAAAGCACCTCGATGCCGTCCTGCCAGAGACCGGCGTCTAAGTATTCCGCCGCCGTTTCCTGAGCCGTCGTCGGATGCTCATTCATTACCGAAGCCATAGCCTTCGCAATCATGGGGCTCTTCATCACCAGCCACCGTTCGGCCATAATTCGAACATCGAGCGGATCAGCCTTTTGCGAAGCTGATGCCAATACATTGAGAGCATTGCTCGGTTTACCCATGTGGCGCAGCACAGCGGCTTTCAGATTCATCGCCCTGATGTTCAGCGCGTTGGCTTCGAGCGAGCGGTTAACGAAGTCCAGAGCGGCGACCATGTCAGACCGCGAGCATGCTATCTCGGCCAGCGAGTAATATCCCGCAGCTCGCCATGCCGCGCTCCATGTGGCTTTATAAAAATTGTCAAAGGCCTCATCGTCTCTGCCCTGAGCTTTCAAAGCTACGCCGAGATAGTAAAAAGGCTCGCCATTTTTCGGACTTGTATATCCTGCCGTGAGCCGCTCAAGCGCCTTGCGGAAAAGATTCTCGGCTTCCTCGAACCGCGCCCGCTTCAGGTAGTTGATGCCGAGAGCGGTGTTGACCCGTGCATCTCCCGGATCGCGGCGAAGAGCCTCCAGCCAGTATGGATCCGGGTCGAGGGCCGGATTGTGGAACTGCTCGATCCGCAGGCCGGTAAGGTACAATTCTTCATTGGTCTTAATGTCCTCCGGCGACGGCGGTGCTTTTACCGATTCCGGCATCGGCTCAGGTTCCAGCTTTATCGGCGAGTAAGCGACCAATTCTTTGCCGTCTGCTGATATCGACGCGCGGAGATTGTGCTCATCCATGCCTGCCGGGATTGGTATCTGCTTTAAGTAAGGTCTGCCGGGATCGATGGCCACTACCTCCCGGAGCAGGACTTTATCCGCCGCCTTGAGCACAACCGTCGCCGCCTCATGGGCCGACGTAGTGTAGAATCCAACGTTGGCGGTTCGGCCAGTGGCGAGGCCATCTTGGCCTTGTTTTTTATACGAGGGCGGGACGCCCTCGCCACGAACGTCGAGATTCACGGCGGCATCGAGATTGGCCTTCTTAACGCCGCCGATATCACGGAACGGATACCAGTATTCCTTAAAGGACTTGACCTCGTAGGGCTGCAACCAGCTATAGTCCGGCTGGTTGTCGGAGTAGGCGCCGACCATCAGTTCTATATAAGGGCCGTCATCATCCGTAAGGATTTTGTCCCACATCTTGCCGTTCGGGCCGTTGCCCCATGTCCAGAATTTTTTGCCCGGCACGATATGGTGGTCGGCGACGCTCATCGTCCCGGCATTTTTGCCGTGGTCATAGCCGGCGAAAAAATCGTCCTCATAGTTCCAGGCGAACATCGAGTTCGAAGAGATATGGTTTTTGTACCAGCTCACATCCACACCTCCGCGGAAGTCGGCGCCGCTGTATCTCGTGGTCGCTATCGGCCAGGTTGTAAACTGCCGCTTCGAATGGTAGGTAACGTGCTGCGTGCTTGGGGGAAAGATGACCTGGTAGTTCTCATTTGTGTGAACCGCCACGTTTGCGAAACATAGGAAGGTATTCACCACAGGCGTTCGATTCAGTATTCGCAGGGATGTCTCCATATAGGACTTGCCCGGTCTGAGAGTATAGCCGACCGCCCATCTCATACGGTGACGTATTTCCAGCTCTCCCACCCAGATGGTTTTGCTGCCGTCCTTATTCTCCTCAAGCTGATACTGAACCGGGATAAACGTACTGGCCCGGTGGTGGTGCGGGATGTTCCACTCGATACCGCCGGAAATCCAGGCGCCGATCAGACCGATGAGAGCGGGCTTGATAACATGCTGGCGGTAAAAAAAGTTGTAGCCATTGGTTTTATCGACTCCCTCGAAAATACGACCGCCTATCTCCGGCAGAACACCAATCCTGACGTACTCGTTCTCCAGGTAAACCATTTTGTAGGTCTTGTCCTGCTTGTTGCCGGTAAGCTTGTCATAAAGGGGATATGGATAGACCCTTCCCTCGGCCCCCTGGGAGGCACTACCGAAATAAAACATCGGATTTGGTTCTGGATCCCCGGCAAGGTAAGTTGGAATTACAATGTCCTGCTCCCACATCTTGACCGACGAATCGCCAGCAGCATATATTGAAGATGAAGTGACGCCAAGCAGCACACCAAGACAAAGAAAAAATGATAATTGTAATCTTTTACGATCCATAACTTTTTCTCTCCGATAACGCTGTTTATAAAACGGTTTAAGACTTCTTCTGGTACACTCTCACATAGTCGATCAGGAACTGTTGGGGAAAGATACTTTCGTCAATTCCCTTTTGTCCGCCCCAGGAGCCTCCTATTGCCAGATTGAGAATCAAATAGTGCGACTGGTCAAAAGGCCATACATCGACTCCTCCATACTCGTTGCTGAAAGAAAAATACTTGTGCTCATCGAAGAAAAAGTCCATTTGTTCGGGCGTCCATTCAACAGCATACGTATGGTACGAAGCATAAGGTTTGTCTGTTTTAATCTTCGAACCTTTTCCGGTGCCTTTGGCGTGATTGTATTTGGCCATATGGACATTGGCAAAAACCGTGTTTGGATCGAAACCGACGTATTCCATAATATCGATCTCGCCGCACCTGGGCCAGCCAACCTCTCTGATATTGGTGCCCAGCATCCAAATGGCCGGCCACACACCTTTTCCCGCCGGCAGCTTCGCCCTGACCTCAATGCGACCGTAAGTCCAGCTCGCTTTATCCTTAGTGATAAGACTGGCGGAAGTATAGTCTGCTTTTTCACGCGACCGCTGCGGTCTCCTCGACGACGCATCGGCTCTATAATCCGGATTAGGCCAGTCTTCTTTCCTCGCTTCTATGACAAGATGGCCGTTCTCGACCCGGGCGTTTTCCTTTCGAGCGTTTGTGTAATACTGCAATTCCCGGTTGCGTACAAAGCCCTGCTCGTAATTCCATTTCGCTTCATTTGGCGGCCCCGTATAATCGAACTCATCCGACCAGACAAGAGACCATTCTTTCGCCTGTACCAGGCTGGACCACAGCAGAATGAATGCCAGACCATAAATCAGTTTCGTAAAGCCACGCAAGTTCGTTTCCATAATTGCTCCTTTCTATTAAAAGTCTAATCATCAGTACCAACCAATACTATATCACGATGGGGCGGCAGTGCCATACCTTCGCCGAAATAAAAACCGGGTTGAGTCGGCTGATTGTACGCTACATTCTGCCAGGCCACGCTCAGTCTGTATAGAGGATCGTGCATCAAGGTATAGAACCGGTGGTCGGCGGGTATTGTCGTCGTAAAAATCCGCAGCTCTGTGTTGTCACCTGTTCGCCAGATTACTTCTTCCCTCCAGTCGCCCAAAATATCGGCACAGATGCAGGGATTGGATTTCGAGCCGTTGTTTCTAACGCAATTGTAATCTTCCGCCGAGAGCAGCCTGTTTGTCGTGCCGTTGTTATAATCCCATTTATCAATCCTGGTGCCGTCAAGGATTTCACGAACAACGTCGCCGTCCCACCATACTCCCATATTACATGACCGGGGTTTGGAATCGGAAATTTTCTCGCCTTTGCAACTATACAAACCGTCCGAACTATTCGCCCAGCACTCATACCCTCGATACCGCGGATCGATATCCAGAGCCACGCCTCTTCCCGGGTCCTTCAGTTGCTGTCCCCATATCACCTTTCCCGTCGCGGCGTCACGAAGATTGGCGCCGTACGGGTGACTTGGTCTTTCGTGAATTCCCCACACTTCCAGGCCCGGCCTGTCCGGATCTATATCGGACAGATGCATGGCGTCTCCGTGTCCCAGACCCGTTGTATAAAGTCCTGTCCCATCATTATCGATGGCACACGCACCGTAGATAATTTCATCTTTGCCGTCGCCGTCGACGTCCCCGACACTGAGGTTGTGATTTCCCTGTCCTCTATAGTCTCTATTGCCGGGGGTTCCATCGTCGCTGTCGAAGGTCCATATATGTGTAAGTTTGCCGTCTCTGAAATTCCATGCCGCCAACACGGTTCGTGTATAATAACCGCGGCACATAACCAGGCTCGGTCTCTCGCCGTCAAGATACGCAATGCACGCCAGAAAACGGTCTACCCTGTTGCCGTAATCGTCGCCCCATATATCCTTGATTTGCTGGGGCGTCGGGTGAAGTGTTTCCGGATGCCGCGGAGGGATATAATCGGTCGTAACAAGTGCGGCGCCGGTCAAGCCGTCGAATATTGTGAGGAACTCCGGCCCTTCGAGAATGTAGCCCCTCGAATTGCGGTAATCCGCATCGGCATCGCCGATGACTTTGCCTTGTCCATCGATTGTTCCATCCGCTGTTTTGCAGGCAAACTCGGCTTTGCCGTCACCATCCAGGTCATAAACCATAAATTGAGTATAGTGAGCGCCTTCACGGATGTTCTTTCCCAAATTAATCCTCCAAAGAAAAGTGCCGTCCAGCTTGTAAGCTTCGAATATTGCCTCGCCCGTTATACCGCTTTGCGAATTATCACGGCCCCTCGGCGCCTGGTGCAATACAATCTCATACTCGCCGTCACCATCCAGATCGCCAACCGAAGCATCATTCGGAGTACAACCTTCGGGAGTCTGTAGCGGGATTGTGATATATGGTTGTACAGGCGCGTTTGCTGTCAGCGTATAAGCAGCAGATGCCTTCTGTTCCTGACCTTCTAACACAGGTTTGACGAAATAAGAGTTCGATTGGCTTAAATCAACACCAATATCGACAAAGTTAGTGCTTTGTGTTATGGGCTGGTCGTTCAACTTCACAGCCGGGCCGCCTCCGGTAGTTCGGTAGAGATTAAAAGTGATATCGTCCGGATCTGTCCCCAGCATACGCCATCCGACATATACCTTTCCATCGCCCTGATTTATCGCGACCATGCCGCGCCCCAGTTTCTCCATCTGCCGCTGAGCCTGCACAGAGCCTGTTAATAAAAGTACCGCCGTAACAGTCAAAACTATTATCGTTTTATTAAGTGATTTAGTCATTGGTTTTTCTTTTTAGAATTCGCGTTCACTTAACGGTTGCCTAAACAGAACAGGTGTTTGAAGCCGCGTAAGTAAACCCGGCCGTCGCTGATGGCAGGTGAGGCATAGCACGACTCACCCAGCTCATACGTCGCAACACACTCGAATTTTTTGCCGGGTTTAATCACGTTCACCTGGCCGTTGTCGTTGATGAAGAAGACCAGCCCATTCACCAGAACCGGGGAAGCGTGATGCCGGCCCAGCTTTTGTTGCCAAAGCACCTCACCGGTGGCGGCCACGTAGCAGAAAGCCACGCCGGAATTATTGACGCTCAGCAGGAAATCGCCCGCTACGATCATGGAGGGGACATAAGGACCTCCCTTCCTGTTTTGCCAGGCGATATGGGTTTGCGTGACATCACCCGTACCATCGGGCCGGATCGCCAGCAGGACCTGCTTAGGCCAACTGCTGCTGATGAAAACCAGTCCGGCCCTTTCGCTATACGTCGGCGTGGAGACGAATTCTTCCGAGGGGCCGTCGATCATCCATATCTGTTGGCCAGTGTCGGGATCGAAGCTTGCCACGCAACGGTTGCCGCACTGAATCAACTGAGTGCGTCCGTCAAGCTTACGTATAAACGGGGCGCTGTAACTGATGCCCTTATTAGTACGATTTTTGCGCCAGAGCGTTTTGCCATCCTCTTGGTTCAGAGCAATCAGGAAGGAATCGCCTTTGCTGTCGCCGTCGACAATGACCTTGTCTTTATACAGCACGGGTGAATTGCTGAATCCCCACTCACCGGTGTGTGTCCCCGGACGGACCCGCCAGAGCTGCCTGCCACCCGCCAGCTCATGCGCGGCTACAACAATGTCGTCACCAACACGGAAGGTGACATAGACACGTTTGCCGTTGGTGACCGGCGTGCCGGAAGCATAGCTGTTTTCCTTATTGATTTTTTCTAAAGGCCCCTGTATGACGGTTTGCTGCCAAAGAATATTTCCGGTAGTACGGTCGAGACACAGAAGGACACGTTCCTTCGTAGCAGTAATGCCGGTGGCCGTAAGCACACGATCACCCCAAACAATCGGTGAAGCATGTCCTTTGCCGGGAATTTCGGTTTTCCAAAGCGCGCCGGCAGGGTCCCAATTAGTGGGAACGTTTTTCTCGATACAGGTGCCGTCACCTCGCGGGCCTCGCCATCCGGGCCAGTTTTCCGCTCGCGAAAAATTCGATAAAAAAAGCAAAATCCCAATCATCAAAATCTGACAGCTAAATAATGATTTCATTTGCTTGTACTGAATTGCTTGCTGTCTGTTAATACGGTGCATACATCTCCTAAATCTTTTCAATCTGAATCAACTCCGAGGTAATAGCTGGTCATAGGGTAATGAGCATAACCCATCGAGCGGTGAGTCACGTCGTTGCGGTAGAGCGGGTCCTGCATCAGACAAACACGGCGGTCCGCGGCGGGAATGACCGTGCTGTAGATGCGTAGCTCACCACTGGTATATACAACAATCTCCTCTCGCCAGTCGCCGAGTATGTCGGCTATTTGCTGCGCGCCGCCCGGGATATCGCTCAGAACGTCACCCTTCCATTTGTAAATTCTTCTTCGGCTGTAAATTTCCCGCAGAAGATCGGCATCCCACCAGACGAGGAAATCCTGGGGCGGGACCGGGCCGTCTATTTTTAGGCCCTTTGCCGTATAGAAATGCCTTCCGCCGGCACACTCCATGCCCGGATAGTTCGGATCGATGTCGCCGGCAATTGCACTTCCGAGTTCGTTGTCCCGGTTCGATTCCGGGATGCCGAAGATAAGATTGCCGGTACAAGCGTCCCACAGGCTGGCTCCATTATGAGGATGCGGTTCCTCGATGATATACCAGACCTCCAGGCCGGGGCGGTCCGGATCGATATCACCGAGGTAGAACCTGTCGCCGTGCCCGTACCCGGTGCCCCACATGGTCCGGCCGTCGTTGTCTATTGCATTAGAGCCGACAAGAATCTCGTCACAGCCGTCGCCGTCGATGTCGGTGGTCTTAATGCTGTGCTGGCCCTGCCCCTGATACATAAAAGGTGCTCTTTCGTTGGTCCATCGCCAGACTTTTTGGAGCTTTTTGTTTTTTAAGACCCAGGCATCCACCTTCATCATGCCGTATATGCCGCGGACCGCCAGCACGGCGGGAGTTTTGCCGTCCAGGTAGGCCACGCCCATCATGTGACGGCTCGACCGGTTGCCCGTATTGTCACCCCAGTCCTGGACCTTGCCGCGTTCGATCCAATCGACTTTATCGATTTCTTTGCCAGTCTGGCCGTCATATACGGCGAGATATTCAGGGCCCTCCAAAACAAAACCGGTTTTGCCGCTTGGAAACATGTTCTCGGAAGTGGCGGCATAAGGAGCCGTCCTAAGACATACTTCAGCTTTATTATCGCCGTCCAGGTCACGCACTACCATTGGAGTCCACCAGATTCCCATATCGACATTCCAGCCCAGGTCGATGCGCCATAGGAATTCACCGGTTTTGCCGTCGTAGCCGTCATACTTGTAAGAGCCTCGATTCGGGCCGACTCTGCCGGGATCCTTGCCACCGCGGGGGTGCTTGACGACGAAGTCATATACACCGTCGCCGTTCAAATCGCCAATGCCGACGATGGATACTCCTCGAACATCATCTTTGAGTCTGATCGATTTGTACTGCTGCACCGAGGGCTTCCCCGGCAGCTCGGCCCTTTCAGACGCCGGCTGCTCCTTGCCATCTATCACTGCTTTGACAAACCAGGTGTTCGCCCGGTCCGGCGGCGTATCAGCATCAATAAAGTCCGTCGTTGTTTTGATTGGTTCGGCGTTGAGCTTGACTGTATCGGCACCTGCGGTCGAACGATAAATATTAAAGGCAATACTTGTCGGATCAGTCTTGAGCAGCCGCCAGCTTAGGTAAACCTTTCCGCCTTCAATCGGCAGTGCTAGTAAGCCGCGGTTAAGTTTTTCTTCGATCCGCTCTTCGGCCCAGCCCAATACGGCATTCGGATCATATAGCGGGTCCATCGTATAAAAGTTCAGGTTAGGCGGAATCTCTTCGGCGGTAAGCTCCCTGAGCCCCCGGTCGATATTTTCCGGCGGGCGAGTCGAGCCTTGTAACGGCCTGCGTTGATTCTGTGCCGAAACAAGAGAAGCAAAAATCCAAATCAACAGCATATAAACTACAGTTTTTCTAAACACGATTTATCTTCTCCCGATTATACAACTCTAAAATTCTTTTTAGTCTAGCGCTCATTTTGCAGTGTCGGCGACCGGCTTCAGATTAATGTAGGTCGGTTTGTCACGATCACATGTAAGCAGGCCGTCCTTATATTCGAGCTCGACGACCTGGATCGAGCTGCGTCTCTGTTCGTATGCGTTTTCATTTCTATTCGGATTCTGCCTGCCGGGATGTGTGAAATAGAACAAGAATGCGCGGCCGCCGGAGACGACTACATCCGGATGGCCGCCCTTGACTTTGTCGTCGGGGCCTTGCCCGGGTTCTTCCAGCAGATTCTTTGCCTGCCTTGCCCACTTCAGGCAGTCCTGCGATTTATAGATTCCCAGGCCTTGCCAAACGTCGACGACCATCCAGTAGCAGCCCTTCCAGCGGAAGACTTTAGGACCCTCACCCGGACGCTCGCCCATCGCCTTGCCTTTATCGTCCCATTTGTAAAGGTCGTGACTGTTGGCATAATAGATCGATTTTCTATCGACCTCGTTGTTGTACCACATGCGCCAAGTGCCGTCCGGCAGCCGCATTACGCAGGCGTCGATGACCCTGTCGGAAGAAAGTTTCAGCACGGATTCATATTTCCAGTTCAACAAGTCGTTACTCGTCAAATGGATTATATCACGTGTACCCGACCAGTCGGTGTGCATTCCCGGCACAAAAGTCAGATACATGTGGTAAGTGCCAGCATATTCAATTACCTCCGGCGCCCAATAGCTGTACTCGCCCCGGCCGTAGTCGATGTTCGCGGTGCCTCGATACTTCCAGCTTGCGCCGCCGTCCGAGGATTCTGCTATGCCGATCTTTGTGCCGTGGACCCAGGAGACGCCTTTTGTATTCGGCGCGTTCGCTCTGCGGTTGGTGTAAAACATGAACCATTTCTGTTCGGCGCGGTTCCAGTAAAGCACCGGATCGGCCGCACCATCATATACGGGGTCGCGAAAGAGCGGCTTGTCTGCAATCCTGCCCAACGCTGCCGGCCCTTCTGGCACCAGTTCCTTCGCCAGGCGCAGCGGCACCTCGGCCGCCCAAAGTGCCGAGTAGCAACCGAACAACAAGACCAATAGAGTAATCTTACTCATCGATGCAGTTTTTGTATTCTTCATTTTCATTCAGGGCATGCGTTTAAGCCCTTCCCATTGGACGTTCCATTTTCCATTGTCCGGAAAACCGGGCGCCGGACGGTCGGGGCAGCCGTCCCAGCCTGCCGCCATCATGGCAACCGCCGAGAGCAAGCCGCCGTTCCCCGGCAAATATAACGGCAGCCGGGCCGACTGATAATTATGACCATTGGCCAGATACCGGTTCTTCTGCGATTCAATAAACAGGGCATCGACCGCTTTTTCCGGTATGCCCAGCCGGGCCGCCGTCATAGCGAGCATAGGATAATCCCAGCCCCATGTACTCGGCCAGTCCCACTTTTGCATCACATGCTCCAGCGTCCTTTTCGTTGTGTTCGGATCAATCAAAGGAGTCGGAGGCACGAATCCGAATGCGGCCACCATGGACGGGTGGTCACGGTAGATCGTGTAGGGCGGTGTCTCGATTCCTGTGTAAACGCCGTTGCGAATGGTCGGGCGGGAAAGTTGTTTCATCACACGATCCCAATCCGGGTCGCGCTCAAGTCCGAGCCGCCGCCGCCATTTCTGTGCCGTCTGAAGCCCCCAGTACCAGTAAGCCAGCTCGAAGGTCGGATTGCGGTTGGTAGCCCGGTCGCGCCCGTAGCTTTCCTGTGCCGGGATCATCGCCGGTCCAAGCACATAACGTTGACCGGCTTTGTCCCACACGGGATAAGAAGCCATAAACTCAGCCGTCTCAAAGACAATCCGTTGGTATTTCTCCAGAGTCGCCCGGTCCCGATGAGCCCTGTAGCACAGCTCGGCGTAATAAATCGGGTGCGGCTGCTGCCAGATTAAAAATACGCCGACCGTGCTTGGGCTGTCCCGGCCGTCGGGCGATGTCATCTTCGGCCAGCGAACACCCTTGTAGCCCTGGAACTTGGCGGTTGCTTCGGCCGCCGGGAGAATCGACTCATACCAGGGCAGGCTGCGCTCCAACAACTCAACTCTGTTCCACAAAGCGAAATGAACTGCGTGCCACCAATGCATCTCCAGGTGAAATTTGCCGAACCAACTGTTATGAACCAGCCCAGTTTCCTGAGGCGGCATCGAGCCGGAGCAGTTAATCGCGGTTAGATATTGAGACAGCACGACTCTACGCTCCAATTCCGCAGCACGCGGGTCGGTGCATTCGGAAAAATCTATCGCACCTCCAGTGGTCCAGAATTGACGCCAGTAATGGGCTGCCGCCTCACTGACTGACTGAAAATCGGGCAGCGGTTCAGCGATTTTCGTCGGGGAAAATTCAAACACAATTTCCAGCGATTGACCGTCCTGCTGAGTAATCTCATATTTGTGCTGTGATTTGGCTCGAATCCTGCCTCCAGCCGAACAGGCAATGCGGACGTAGTAACGGTCGGCATCGAGTATTCGGGTCAAATCGGCGGAACCATTGGTGATTTGATGCTGGGTTATATGATGGTCCGGATGATCCCAATCCGCTGCGTCCCTCCAATCTTCTTTGCCGTAAGGAAATGCCAGCGAGATTGCCAGCCGGTCTTCCGATAGAAGCTTCGATTCTATGCGAACCGCCAATACGTCACGCTCCGGATGACAAGCGGTCATGACCTTGACGCGCCTGCCGTCAATCTTGAACCTGCTTGTCAGCAGCCCGCTCCACAAGTCCAGAGTCTGTAAGGTATCGGTCAGGTCATCGATGCTCGCCGGCGTGCCGTCGGATTTGGTCGGATCAAAGCCGATTGTCCCCAGGTGCAGGCGATGCGGATTGGCGCGCAACCAGGAGGCGGCGGGCGAATATCCGCCGGGGTAATTTCCATCCGACGCATACGGCACCTTCCGGCCCGCGACCACATAATCCTCCAGGACATCCGACATCTTATAACCTTCGGGATTAGGCGAAGTGTGCCAGCCCCACTCAGATTGTGTGTATAGCGGCATGCCCTGCTGATGAAAATTGGGAAATGTTTGCAGGCCCGTGATGTCGGCGGTGAAAGCGAACCGGCCGTTGCCCACGCTCAGAGGTGTCAGTGAGTCGGGCTTGTCCAGTGTGACATTATGCCGGCCGACCAGGGCACGGCGGTCGATTTGATTGTCAGAAGCCCGAACCGCGGGGACTTCCGGCCGTGTGCGTTCGGATATCGAAACGCCATTGACCAGGTATGTTCCGACAGCTACGACAATCAGTAAAAAGCCACTCTTGATAGAAGTATGCATTAGAGAATCCAATGCTGTTTATTGTTTCGAGAACCGGCTCACGAAGCCACCGCCGCTGCTCATCTCTATAGTGAGCGTATCGCCTCGCCCGGTGGTGCTGTTCTTCATTACTACAGCGGCATCGTTTTCTTTGTCATCACAAACCAGTGTTGCGTTGTATTGACCCTCACCGAGAAACGACAGCGGAACCTGAATCGTCTTCGCTCGCGGGCCGCACATGACGGCAAGAAACCACGTCCGGCCGGTACGCCGAGCGAAGATTGCCAGCTCACCAATGGCGGACCCAGGCAGCACGATGGTCTGGTCCCACACGGGGGGAATGCTCTTGATTACGTCCACCGCCGGATTGTCAAGGATAGACTGAGGATGCGCCGCCACTGTCAAAAGCGGGCTGGCGAAGATGGCCAAACTGGCGATCTGGTGCGTCCAGGTCGTGTCCTGACGACGGTCGCCAAAGTGCATCGTCGTGTAGTCGGCGGGGCCGGCAAGATAACGGGCGAACGGCAGGATCGTTTCGTGCCGGGCACGTTCGCGCAGCGAGCTGCTCTCCATGCCGCGGACGGCTTCCCGCACCAGCTCATTCGGCCAGGTACGCTGCCGCCCGGTCGGTTTGTTCGCCCCGTGGAAATCGACAACCATTTGATTTTCCGCTGCCTTCTTGAGCAGGGCTTCGTAATGGTCAATAACCTCTTTGGCCTCGTGGTCGAAGAAGTCAATCTTGGCACCGGCAACCCCCAGCCGATGCATTCTTGTGAAGAATTCCTCTTGTTGCTCCGGCGTGACCAGTTGGTTGCTGTGTTTCCAGAAGAGCAAACGCACGCCCTGCTCTTTTGAGTACTCCACAATTTCCTTTATCTGCTCGTCACTCCACCTGCTCCAGAAACCTTCGAGGATGTGATATCCGAAACCTAACTGACCTGCCATTCGTGAGAATTCCTTCATGCCCTCGAACGAGCGGTCGCCGTCGTCAAGGTAGCGCCATACAGCCCGGCCTGGTTTGACCCATTCAGTATTGATACCATCGGGGAAGAACTTCGGATCGGCCGGCGGGCACAGGTTTGGAACAATCGTGCTGTTGACCAGAGTATTTAAGTCCCTGCCTACCATTATCACTCGCCAGGGAGTTGTAATGGTCCCGGTAATCGATGCCGGCTTGCCCAAACGCTTCGCTTCGTCTCGCCCGTATCGCAGCTCGTAAGGATAGTTCAGCGGCTGGCGGTGACCAAGTCCCGTGATAAGTCCGCGGCGGCCGTCGGCCTCCAGGCCCATGCCGGCGTAATCGACCAGGTTGGCCTCGGTAATCGAACCGTAACCGGCATCGCCCGGCAGCTTGAATGTCACGGGCGGCCCGGCCCATTGTCCCGCCGGTATGTCGGAAATATCGTTCTTCTTGTACGCAGCCTCATAATGACCGCCCAAGTCATGGTACCAGACGGTCGAACCGGCCGGGACGACGAAGGTCGTATACTCGTCCGGCACGCGCGAGGCGATTTGATCGCCGGGGATAACGTGACGGAAGGCAGCGCCGTCGTTAAAGACCCGGACTTCCAGCATGTAGTCGGTGAAAGACAAATCGTGCTGCAGCGAGATTTTCGCGCCGTTGCATTGATTGACCGCCGTATTATGCGCGCCGTGCCAGGGATAGGTTTCGTCGATCTCGTAGCGATCCACATTTCCGAAAACGACGCCGGATGAGAGATCATAGCCATCCAGATTCATAACGATCGTGGACGGACCGATTACCACCGTATTTCCAAGCGTCACCGTGAAAATCAGACGCTCGGCGTTGGGCAGCACAGCCAGCTTGACGTTCCCATCCGGACTTACAACCTGCACCTGTTCCATTCGCACCCGTTGCGACCGTCTCGTTCTCTCAGTCTCCCTTGCAAAGCTCATCTCAGCGAAATAAAATGTCACTACCAAACCAACAGCCGTCATCAACGTGATGTTTCTGCACCTTTTGTCCTGCATGGTTCTGCTCCTGTAATCTGGTATTTCGATACTGTTTAACTCAGATGCCGGCCATTCACCCCGTTATGAATTATCATCTTACAAATTCAAAATGATAATTACCTGATCCGATTTGCAGATTGACTATCCCATCTTCGATACGTCCGACTACGACATCGTCGTTTTCGGACAATAATTTTCCCGATTCGGTATTCCTGACCGTGTCCCGCGCAGGAATTTGCACGTCGGCTTTTGAATTTACCGGGATCTCAACATTCAATATCAATCTATTGTTCTCGATTCGCCATTGCGAAGAAATTATGCCATTCGGAGAATGATAATATGCCCCGGCCCATTGAATATCGCCGACGAAGGCGGGGCTTATTATAACCTTCTCGTAAGCCTGAGAATTGTCAGCCTGGCTGATTCCCGCAAGCCCGCCATACAACCACTCCATGATATGGCCGAGCATAAGGTGATTGTTCGAGACCTCTTCAAGGGCGGCCCAGGATTCGGTTAACGCCGTAGCACCTTTCTTGAGCTGAAAACCATACCCAGGCACGTCATCTCGGTAATTCATTTCATATATCAGTTCCGAAGCTCCCCCGTTTTCAAGCGCCTCAACGAGATAATGAAATCCTACGTCGCCGGCTGTAAGTGCCTTGCCGGATTGATTAATAGAAGAGACAAGGTTCTCGAAAACTTCTTTGCGATATCGTTCTTCGATAAGCCCCACATACAAAGGCATAGCCATAGCCGTTTGGCTGCCGGTCGAATATATTTTTGTCTGAACGTTAAAGAATTGTTTATTGAATGAATCTTTGACTTCTTTCGCCAGCTCGATAAGCTTCAGGGACCTATCATGGTATTTCAGCACCTCGGCCATTTTACCGAGCAGAACGATATCGTAGTAATAAATGGCCGTTGCTGTGAGCTGCCGGGGGGTCAGTTGCGCCTCGCCCGGGAATTTGGGTCCAAGGTCATACCAGTCACCAAGCCCATACGACAAAATATGATCGCTCGATTTGCTTTCAAGGTATTCCACATATTTTTTCATCATCGGCCAGGACTTTTCCATAACGCTGCTGTCGCCGTACCATTTGTAAATCAGCCAGGGTAGTATGACGGCGGCACTTCCCCATTCGGGCGAGTCCCTGAAACCCCCTTCAAACACCACGTATTCGGGAGCTATGTCGGGCACCAGGCCGTCATTCGTTTGGGCGTCCATCATGTCGAATACCAGTTTTTTATACAGATTGTATAAATCGAAATTATAATGTATCGATCCGCCCATCAGATGGGTTTGCTCCATCCAGCCAAGCTTTTCGCGGTGCGGGCAATCAGTAACCACGCTTTGCAGATTGCTCTTTATCGCCCGGTTAATCAGGCTGAATATTTTGTTAAAATGTTCGTTCGAGCATTCGAAACGGCCGGTTTGTTCCGCTGAATTTCTCGTATGAAGAAATTTCAGGCTCAGAATCTTCGGTTTATCAGTCATCGTTCCGGCCTTCTCGGGCGCAGCGCCTTCCACCTGGACATAACGAAATCCGTAGTAAGTAAAACGGGGCCTCCAAACCTCCACGCCATCGCCTTTTAACGTGTAGGAAAAATAATACGGGCCGCCCGAAGCCCGCTGATTTACCAGTTTTCGCCCGTTGATTAATTCGCCGGGAATCAATTTTATTTCCTGGCCTCTTTTCCCTTCCACCTTCAATTCGATAATACCCGAAGCATTCTGGCCAAAATCATAAAGAAACGTACCGGCGGCGGGTTCGATGATTTCCTTCGATTCAAAAATCTCTTCGACCTGTAAAGGATAATCAATTTCAGGCTTCAAAATCCCTTTCGGCGCTCTTACCCGGACAGCATCTTTCCATTGAGACTCGTCGAATCCCGGCCGATCCCAGCCTTTCTGCTCTAACCGTGCATCATAATCTTCCCCGCCATAAATGCTCGTAAAGGTGATTGGCGAGGGCGAAGTTTTCCAGTCCGGGCCCGAAACGAGCGTTTCGGTCGAACCATCGGTGTACATGATTTTCAATTTGCATATTAATTTCGGCATCCCGAAGGCAACTACCAGTTTTCTGTACCTTTCGCGGTTGACGTTATAAAATCCGTTGCCGACGATAACACCGATGCAATTTTTCCCCTCGTTCAGATTTTCGGTGACATCGTAAGTATTATAAAGGCAGGTCTTCTCGTAATACGTCCAGCCCGGCGTCAAAAAGTTACTGCCGACTTTCGTGCCGTTAATACTCGCCTCATAATGGCCGAGCCCGCTGATAAAAAGCAGGGCTTCGGCAACTTGTTTCCGAACATTGAACTCCTCACGAAACAAGGGGACTATGGGTCTTTTGATCCCTTTATCCCCCAATCTATCGCCATTCCCATGAACACCGGGGATTACCAAAAGCGATTCAGGCAGTTCCTCGTAACCGATCCACGCGGCATTATCCCAATCGCTATGACCGAACAAGCTGGTTACAAATTTTCCCGTCCGGCTCCATTGCGACTCTTTGTTGTTTTTATCCCGGACTCTTACCCGCCAGAAATAAGTTTTGGCGGTTTCAAGCTCCGGCCCTTCATAGGGAACGAGGATGTTACGGGAGCTTTGAATTGTTCCCGAATCCCAGATGTCGTAGCGTCCCGATTCGAGAAATTCCTTCTTCGAAGAAACGACGATTTGTCCGGCCGTCTGATACTGCCATCTTTCCTGCGATGTCAATTCCCAACTGAAGCGTAAATCTTTGAGCGGAACTCCCAGCGGATCGATTCTGTTTTCGCATTTGACAGATGCAACGCTTATAGTTTCGGCGATACACGAACCCGAACGAAACAATAAAATTGTGCTTATGCCCAGCACAAATATAAGTACACTTAAAGATTTCTTCGCGGCATTCATAGGTCTTGAAACAGGTCTTAGTGTCATTTTAATCCCTCCAACGGAACGCACCGGTCCCACGATGCAACCCGGATAATCGGTTTATTCAGCCGGCACCTGAGTTTCTTTCACTGGAACTTTAGGGCGGCTCACCGGTTTTCGATGCCACCAGGTGGCCAGGACCGAGCCGGAGACGTTCATCCAGGGGCCGAAGATGGCGGGCGCCAGGGCCGCTAAGTTGCTCCCGAGCGTCTTCATGGCCAGGCTCGAAGCCATTCCGCCGTTCTGCATACCCACTTCGAAGGCAACGGTGCGGCACGAACTCTCGTCCAAACGGGCGAGACGCGATAGCCAATAACCCAAAACGTAGCCGACGAAGTTGAGCACAATCGCCGCCCCGATCAGATGGAGCCCCACGGTCATCAGCTTCTCGGCAGAGCGGGCTGTTATGATGGCGATGATTAAGACAATCCCGGCCATGGAGACGATAGGCAGAGCCTTGTCCATCCAGTTCTCGGGCCCTTTCAACCACACACTAATTATTAGCTTGGCCAGAGCAACTACGCCGATTAGCAGCAGTCCGACAACAAAACCGTCTTTCTGCAGGGAGGCGTCACCGTACGTAAAAACAGCCGCAGGCGCAAAAAACGCCACACCCAGGGCCAGCAAAACAGCGACGGTTCCGATGAAAGCCAGCACTCCGCTTTGATGAAAGGCCTTGTGCTTACTGTACAGGATGCGATTTGCGATCAAGCCTGCAACTATCGGGACAATGATCATGTTGATGATATCGAACATCATTCCCAGGAAATTTATCTCGATAAACTGGCCAGCCAGCTTGTCCATTAAAAAAGGCGTCATGAGCGGTGAAACCAGCGTCGAGCAGGATGTCATCGTAACCGACAAAGCCACATTTCCTCCGGCCAGATACGTCATCAGGTTTGATGCAACGCCGCCGGGACAGGAACCAATCAGGACTATGCCGGCGGCGATTTCCGCTTCAAAGCCGAAAGCCTTAGCCAGAACAAGGCCGGTTAGCGGCATTACCGAAAACTGCAGGACGAAACCAACGAGGACCGGCCAGGGCATTTTGAACACTCGCCCGAAGTCAGCCACGCTCAAGGTTGTCCCCATGCCGAACATAATGATCTGGATTAGAGGGACAATGAGAATCTTTAAATCGACTCCGAGCCAGGTCATAAATGCCGAGGGGTAAACCATCGAGGCGGCGACAAAAGCGAAAACCCAAACTGTAAAAGCGAAGCTCTTCAGGAACGAATGGCCCATGCAATACAAAGCCAATGAACCGAACATGGCAATCAGTGCCGGACCTACCCCCGCTCGACGGCCGGAGATCAGCATGACGACCACCAATACCAAACAGAGCACGAATACGAACTTAAAGTATCCCAGAAATGATTTTACCGTTCCCATAGTTCTCCCGTATCATGATTTATGATTGAAAAACACCGTTCGGCAAAGACGCATTCGTAAATCATAAATATAAAATCATAAATCCCTTAGCTCCACAGGCGGTCGTTGGAGCGGTCTCTGTTCCATTCGTCAGTTGGGGCGAAGAGTTCTTGTCCTCGCCTGAGGTGTTCCTTTATGACATCGAGATTCAGTTCGATGCCCAGTCCAGGGCCTTCCGGAACACGGACGAAACCATCAGCATGAAACGGCTTTTCGATTCCTGTCACCAAGTCTTCCCACCAGTCAACATCCACCGAGTGGTGCTCCAGGACAATGAAGTTCTCTGTTGCCGCCGCGCAGTGTACGTTGGCCATGAATGATACAGGTGTGCCCGCAAAGTGCATGGCCATGGCGATGCCGGCCTGCTCTGCGTAGTCGCCGATCTTCTTGGTTTCCAGAATCCCTCCGGCGGTAGCCAGGTCGGGATGCACCATATCGATGGCACGCTCGTCGATCAGCGATTTAAAACCGTCGAGCAGGTATATGTCTTCACCCGTAAGCAGCGGCACATCAACGGCATTCTTTATCTCTTTGAGCATCTCGGTATATTCCCACGGCACCATGTCCTCCAGCCATGCAAGCTGGTAGGGCTGAAGGGCCTTGCCCAGTTTGATGCAGCTATTGACACCGATATGGCCGAAGTGGTCCGATGCTATCGGTATCTCCCAGCCGACCTCTTTGCGGGCTTCGGCAAAACGCTCGCCTAAAAGCGCTGCACCTTTATCCGACAACTGAATACCTGTGAAAGGATGCTTGCCGTACCAGTTCGCACCTGTCGTCGGGTAGCTAAGAGCGCCGGGTACCCTGCGGATATCCCGGATACCACAATCATATTTCAGGAAAGTGAATCCCTGTTCGACTCTTTTCTTAAGACCGCTGACAGGACCGTCGGGAGTATCGGCGTACAGACGAACTTTGTCACGATATCGGCCGCCGAGCATCTGATAGACGGGTACGCCGTACGCCTTGCCCGCCAGGTCCCACAATGCCATCTCAACACCCGAGACGCCGCCTCCCTGTCGGCCGTGGTGCCCAAATTGTTTGATTCGTTTGAATATCCGCTCGACGTTGCAGGGATTCTGACGCAGAAGCCTGCTCTTGAGCATGAGGGCATATTTCTCACTGGCCCCATCGCGAACCTCTCCGTAGCCGGAGATGCCCTGGTTAGTGTCAATTCGAATCAAGGGACAACGCATAGGTGCCCTCTCAACCACGGCGATACGCAGGTCGGTAATTCTCAGTTCCGAGGGGCTGGAGCTTCGATTAATATTCTGGGCGGCAAAGGCCACCTGCTCTTCGATGGGGGCGCCGATCATACCCGCAAGGCTCAGTCCTGTAAAACCTGCCACGGCACCATTGAGCAGAGAACGCCTGGAACATGCTGTTTGCTTCTGCTGATTTTCAGGTTCTTTATTCATAATCATTTAATAGTTCCTTGTCTTCGAATTCAGCATATCTTCAATCACTTCTTTCGGTACAGGCAACTTTCCGATGTTCTTTTTCAGCCAGCCGCGGAAATCATCCTGAATCTCGGACGACCATCTGCCGTCGATTTGTCCCGGCGTGTATTTGCCTTCTTTCAGACGCTGGTGCCCGAACATGTCACGCAGCATGATGGCCTCGGATTCGGTGACAACTTTCTCTGCCAGGTGTGCCGGGATGAAAACGATGCCCTCTCGCTTGGCCAGCACGACGTCGCCGGGGCATGCCACGGTTTTGCCGATACGAATCGGCACGTTGATAGAGGTCATCATCACGTCTCGCAGGAAGCTCGGATCTGCACCCTTGCACCATACGTTGAATCCTTTGATTTCCTCGATGCCTTCCAGGTCGCGGACACCGCCGTCGAAAATGACGCCTTTGCCTGAATTGGCATAGATGGCGTTGCCGAGATTGTCGCCGATCAGGGTCCCGTCGAGGACTTTGCCGAAGCAGTCAGCGACATACACGTCTCCTTTCTTCAGCATGTCAATCGGCCATGAATTCGAGTTTCCGATCCGGCCCTCGGCGCGTCCCTGCCGCATGATCAATCGATTATAATCGGGGTGAGAGGGCATATATTGAGCGGTCAGCACCCGACCGACAATCGCCTCGCTGGGATACATTACGAGCCAGCCGGCGGCGTTTTCGTAACAGTTGATATAACCGGCGCCGCGGACAATACTCCATGCCTGCGTGACCGAGACGTTCTTCATTCTCTCCAGAATGTCATCGGAGACATAAGGCCGGCCGTCTTCCATGCGTGGGCCTGTCCATTTCGGGGTACATTGCAAAACACGCTGGCGGCAGGAAATCACGGGGGGCTCAACGCCTTCGTCTTCGGCCTTGATGCGAATATTGCGCCAGCGCACCTGGTAGGCAGGGTCATCATTTCCTACGGCGTGGACCTGCAGACCGATGATTCCCCGGAGTGTCATACCGTCCCTCAGGTCGGTACAGGGCACATCGTTGATCCATGTTTTTATGCTGTCGCCTTTGCACTCGATACGGAACTTGTTCCACTGTCCATCTTTGAAAGCCTTGCCGGCGGCCGGATCGGACCTTGTGGAAGCAAGCATGAAAGCACGGCGGGCCTCATCGTAAATGCTGCCGGAGGAACCCAACTTCTCTGTGGCGATTTCCACCTGGTAACCATAGACACGATCCGGCGGCGCGACACGCTTTTCAGGATTGCCGTCACGCCCGCTGAACACGAACACTTTCTCCGCTTCGGCGATCTTGCTGCGTATCTGCACCCCCGAATTCAGCCTTGGATCAAGATTAACCTCGAACTCCAGGATGAAATCACCGTATTCACGGTCGGTGCAGAGGAATGAGTTGGGGCTGCCCTTGACGGTCGTACCGACAATGGCGTCGCCCTCGACCTGGTATTTGGCGAAGCCGCTGTGGACGGACCATCCGTTCAGAGTCTTGCCGTCAAATAGCGATACCCACTCGTCCTGTTGCCGCTGTCTGGCGAAGCTTATGCTCACCAAGACAATTAGCAAAGTAACAGGCAGGAAAATTTTTCTGCGGCTCATAAGTAGCTCCTTTTCTTGATCTGTATACAGCAGAGGTCTTCACCCGTGGTGGAGACCTCCTGAATTATGCGCCGGGCGAACTTCAAACAGTTCGCCCGGCGGTTTATTGGTAAAACAGCATGATATTTATTACTGAACTTTTCCGGTGGCCGCCCACTCCACGCCGCGAGCGATAATCTTCTGCACGTTCGGAGTCATCAGGGCCTTGCGGTCGTGACCGAAGGCGTTGTGAACGACTCGGCCGTTGCCGTAGCTCAAAGTGAAAACCAGCGGCTCGGTCTTCTTGCTCCAGTCGGAGTCGGCCTGCACGAGTACATTAATATCGCCCGTGCCCTGAAGCTTTGCGTACAGCTCATCGTCGACATCGAAATCTTCCAGCCCCGCGGTTATGGGATGTTTCTTGTTGACCACATTGGCTTTAAAGACAGCTCGCGGACCGTGGCCGGAAGTGCCCATTACCCATTTGCGCCCGCAGAGCTTGCCGAATTCCTCCCACTTGCCGAATGAAGCGCTTGCCAGATGCTGGACGAAGAAACCCTTGCCGCCCTTGACGAAGTTAAGGAGGTTCTCCTGGGCTTGCCCCGGAAGCATAGACACACGCCGGCTGAAAATTGTAAATACGATTACATCGTACGCTTTCAGCGCCGTCTCAGATTCGAGTATATACGGGTCTTCACACACCCTGACGTCGAACTTTCCTGTCTTGACCAGTATTTCTCGGGTAGTCTCGGACATCTCCCGCCAGGGATGAACATCGACATCGTCGCCCGTAATCAGCAAAACTCTGATCTGGGCCGGCTTCTCAGCCGCATTGCTTGTAGTAGTGAAACTTAGCGCCACAATACAAATTAGCGCTATAACAAAAATTGAACGTCTCATCTGATTTCTCCTTTCTTTCATAATATAAAACACTTCTGTAAAATTCATAAATATTTGTAAAATAACGTCTTATGGCGTT